>JAAEOH010000120.1 GCA_024244645.1 Hyphomicrobiales bacterium | reverse complement strand
GCGATGATGGGACCGAGGAAGGAAACGCAGACGGCGCTTTTCTATGAGTTTTGCCTTGAGGATCATGTTCCGAACGATCATTTGTTGCGGTCGATAGACCGGTTTGTTGATCTCGGTGATATCCGCAAATATTTGGCGCCGAAACCATCGCCGGCGCTCAAAATTTTCAACCTAGGCCGCGTTGATCTGGTTTCGCAGGTGCCGCTTCTTCATGTCGCGACGCGTCGTGGCCCCCAACAACTCGAAACCAAGTCCCCGCAACATTTGTAGTTTCAAGGATCATAAATTTCGCCAGCGATCGACGCGACATCGCAGGTTCCAACTTCAGCCAATGTTCCTCCCAAATGTACGATCGAGCGGCTCTTCGGCATGTCCGCCGGGAGGCGACCTTGTCTGCCGCATCAAATCTCATAACACGTCCGGACGCGGTTTTGCTTAACGCACTCAGTGCCCACCCCTGAACTCATCGCCGGCCTTGGCCCACCATTCGTTCGGGCTGTGCCGTTTGCCGTGCCTGGCGCGGGCGTTCAGCTTTAGAGCGAGACGGCGGAAGCGCGAACCCATCAGCCAGCGCATCAGCCGGTTGGGCCATTTCGTGTAGTCACGGTTGTAGGGACATACGCGCATACAGATGGCGCAATCGACACGCATTTTGGTCCAGAACTTGAAACATTTCTCACAGTCAGCGGTCCATTTGGTGACTCCCAAAATTGACGAACGATTGGGGCCCCCTTCCTTGGGCGGACCTTCGGGCAAGGCTTTGGGCGGACACGCGTTAGCACAGACATTGCAGATGTTGCAATATTCAAATACGCCGAATTTGCGCGGGCTGTCACAGACCAGCGGCAGATCGGTGAATATCTTGGAAAAACGCACACGCGGCCCGTATTCCCGTGTGATGACCATCTGGTTGCGGCCATATTCGCCCATTCCGGCCTTGATCGCATAGGGAATGGTTATGCCGGTGTCGTTGGAGGTGCCGACCGCCTCGAAACCAATTGCCCGGATGAAGCTCGCGACTGAGGAGACAATCGCCGCCTCGCGGGAATACTCGCGCCCGGTAGAAGCGGCAGCGAGCGCCGAGGGGTAACGCTCGACCAGGCTGTACTCCATTTCATGTGCAAGCACGATGACGTGGGTCAGCCCTTCAGGCAGGTCATTGGGCTTCTGGTCCCGGGTCTTCGACCCCGCATCGCTGCGGTGGGTATAAACCCAGCGCGGATCGAATTCAGTAATACCGACCCGGTCGGCGCCCAAATATGCGGCAACTTGTTTGATGCGGGCCGTCGTATCTTCGGGCGACGGCAATTCGGCCTGCGTTTCGGCCTTGGGAAGGAACGATTTGAAGGGGTCGAGAAAGCCTTCTCGCATTCCCTCCTTGAGCCCGCGCATGGCAAAGTCACGGGCCACTGACCACGCGGAGTTGAGCAGCGCCCAGTCCCACTGCGAAAACCCCTCGCCACGTCGGGGTACTGGCCTGCGTTGGGATTGATAGAACGCCATGACATCCTCGGACTTGACCTTTTCGTCCCACCACGCCCGATTGAAAATGTCGTTGTGCTGACTGAAGCGCTCGAAGTTCTCCGTTATCTCAAACCCAGCTTCGGCATCACCCTCGCGAAACCGCTGCCATTCGGCCGGATAATCGGCAGGCGCATTGGCCGGCCAGGTGTCATTCCTCGTGCTTTGCTTGCTTGGTGCCATGTCCTATTCCCCGAATGTCCTCAGGTAGCTGTGCCTGTGAGAAACTAGCCCGGTTCCTGGCTGTAGAAAAGCCTGCGCAGCTTGGCATAGTTGTCCATGCCTCCTTCGCCTCAACCCGAGGAGCTTTTCGCCAATCTCCTCGCCCTTTCGCTCCAGCTCTCTGATAAGTCCTGCCACCCGGGCCCGTTCACCTTGAAAGTACCGCTCCAGTATTTCTTTGAATTCGGAGCGGCGGGCGATAACCCGCTCACCTTTTTGCGCAGATCGTCAGTAAGTACCGTCAAACGTCTTCACCGAACGGAATGTGGGTGAAATCCCAGCCGTGATCGTCACCCGGCGACAGCCGGAACTGCGACCTCCAAATTCACCCTGTAACGTCCAAGACAGGTCTCAGCCCAGAATTTGGTACGGGCTCAGCCAGTCAGGTGGGGCTGATCACGACACGACTACCAATTCCGTAATTGGCCGTTCCTGCGCACCATGTATCCATCAAGCTATCCAGTCGACGACGTGATCAATTTGACGGAAATGGGCTCAAAACCGCTGTGTTCGCCGATCGACAACAAAGGAGCCTAATTGCTCTGAATTAGCCCGCCTCGCAGGCACTCGAGTTTAATTTAGGCCCGGCATAGATCGGATGTCTGCTTCGGGGAATTCAAACAGAGCTCTTCGCAATTGCAGCCAACGACCGCTATCCCGATTTTGTCTTCGTTGCGGTGCACCAACACCCGCCGTCACGAAGAATTGGTTTTGTTGAACCTACTTTGTAGTAGGGCCATTGTCCCAGGATTTTGATGCCAACAAACTCGGCTATGAGTCTTTTTGATTTGGATAAAGGTCCGTCTGCAGGGTACAGATTCACGGGCGCATCCGAAAACCGGGGCTTTTTGCGACCGCGGCTATCGAAGACAACAAATCCGGAGACAAAATGGTTGTGGAAGCAGTCCGCCGCGAACCCGTCTCCGCCGAATTTCCCTGTTATCAGGGAAAATACAGGGAAATTTTGCTGAAGCCGGTGTTTGTCGCACCGGTCGTTCGACAAAATCCTTTTGTTTTTAGAGTTTGGCGGGAAATTCCCTAATTATGTAACAGGGAATTTGTTTGGTGGAAGCAGGGAAATGTCCGCTTCCTTCAGCGAAAACACGCGGCCTTGTTCGTGGTTTCCACGCGATTATCAGCAATGAGGCCTGCATTTCGGTCCATCCGTGGCCGTCACCACTTTAGCAACGCTAAGCCTAGCGGGAGATTCCTTTGCCTTCGCGAAGGCTGTCCGAATTAACACGTCGCCAGTGTCAGGTAGCCACATGGGAAACCTCCTTGTCCGGGGAGTAGATGTCGAGGATGTTCCAGTGAGCGCCTATGGCGTGAAGAAGGCCTGCGGCTCCCCTTGCGGCACAAGAAGCGAAAACGGCTGTATCACAAGGACAGTTCCGTCATTCGGCCACGGCCACACCACCAGAATGGATATGGTCGATGTGGATGACCGGCAGATGGGTTATGGCCCCCAAGCTGCGCGCCAATGTCGATTTTCCAGAACCCGGCTGGCCGATAATCATGACGCGTTACATTTGCCGATTATTCTCCGCTTTTGCCCGATGGCCAGCTCTGGGCACATTTGATCGGTATGTGGCCAGTCCTGATCATCCAATTTAGACACACCAGCGAATGACCGCAAAGGCGTCATTTTCCCTCGGTCCGCGCACTATCGCGAAAGGTACGTTGGAAGCCAGGTCGACATTTCGGGCCAGGCCATGACGATGCCGAGCACCGCTATCTGGATCAGCACAAAGGGGATGACCCCGCGATAGATGTCGGAAGTCGAGACTTCCGGCGGCGCCACGCCACGCAGGTAGAACAGGGAAAATCCGAAAGGCGGCGTCAAAAAACTGGTTTGCAGGTTGAGCCCCATCAAAACAGCAATCCACACCGGGTGGAACAGCGCCTGGCCGTCGGAATCGTTGAAGGCGAACAGTACCGGGGCCATGATCGGGGTGACGACAAAGACGATCTCCAGAAAGTCGAGAAAGAAGCCGAGGAAGAACATCACCAGCATCACCGCCGCCAGCGCAATCCACGGACCACCCGGCAGGCCGGAGAAGAAATGGTGGATCGTCTGTTCGCCGCCGAGGCCGCGGAAAGCCAGGTTGAAGACCTGCGCTCCGATATAGATGGTAAAGACCATGGCGGTCATTTTGGTGGTGGTGCGCATCGCCTGCGCCAGCACCGGTATGGCGCCGTCGCGGCTTTGCCAGGTCTGCCACAGGCTGGTTGCGAGTCCGTAGGTCACCAGGGCCAGACCGAAACCCGCAATGGCGATGCCGATCTGATCTTCAAGCGGCAAGGTCTGGCGAACCAGCCGCAGGTCAAATGCCGCGACCGCGACAATAACGATTACGGCTCCGAAAACCGCTGCGATCTGCGGCATGGCCCCTTTCCCGTCGAGACACTGGCCGGCCAGCAGGATCGCGCCGACCGCGCCGATGGCGGCCGCTTCAGTCGGGGTGGCGATACCGAAGAGGATCGAACCGAGCACCGCGATGATGAGGATCAGTGGCGGCAGCAGGATCCGAAGCATGCGACCGAGACCGGGGTTATCGCCTAGATGGGCGGCGCTCGGCGCCTTTTGCGGGCGCCAAAGCGCGACGGCAAGCGTATAGGCCATATAGAACGCGACCAAAAGCAGGCCGGGCAGCAGCGCGCCCGAAAACACGTCGCCGATGGACATCGGCGTCGGCGCCCAATCGCCGATGCTTCTACGCGCTTCAAGATAGGAATTCGACAGCACATCGCCAAGAATGATCAGCACGATCGACGGCGGGATGATCTGCCCCAAAGTTCCCGAGGCCGCGATGATGCCGGTGGCGAGCCGCTTGTCGTAACGATGGGCCAGCATCGTCGGCAGGGAGACCAGCCCCATCGTCACCACTGTCGCGCCGACAATGCCTGTCGAAGCGGCCAGCAGCATGCCGACAAACGCCACAGAAAGGCCGAGCCCGCCGGGCCATTTTCCGAACAGCCGCGCCATCGTTTCCAGCAGCTCGGTGGCAACACCGCTGCGTTCCAGCATCACACCCATGAAGACGAACAGCGGCACCGCGACCAGCACTTCGTTGGATTCGTCCATCAGTCCGAAGAGACGGCCGAACAGCGCCTTTAGAAATCCGAGATCACCGGAAGCAAAAAAGCCGGTATGGGTCAGCGCACCAAGCACGGCGAAGATCAGACCGACACCGGCCAGGGTGAAGGCAACCGGAAATCCACGCAGCAACAGGATAATGGCCGCCGGGAACATCAGCAGGTCGAGATTGCCGATCAGCAGCTCTATCAAGCTCATTCCACCTTGAAGAGCGGGGCTTCCGATTTCCCAGCAAGCCGCAACGAAGCTTTGATCGCCACGGAAACCGCCTGCAGCGAAACCAGGACCGCGAAGGCCAATATGGTGGATTTCAAGAGGTAGCGGAACGGCAGGCCGTTCGGTTCGATCGAGCCTTCCAGGGTCATCCAGGAACTGAGCAAATTGGGCCAGGCCGACCAGGCGATGAAGCCGCACAGGGGCAGGATGAAAAACAGGCAGCCCAGCAGATCGGTCCAGTCCTGTGCCCGCCGGCTGGCTGCGGCGCGAAAAATATCGACCCGCACATGCTCATCATAGAGAAAGGCATAGGCCGCGCCGAGCATGATCGTCAGCCCCTGCATATAGACAATGCCCTCCTGCAGCCAGATCGACGGTATGCCGAACAGGTCGGATGTGGAAAAAACGTAACGGCCGACGACGACGATGAATTGCATCAAAACCATCAGAAGGATGGCCCAGGCGACGGTTTTGCCGACGGCCTCGTTCAACGCGTCGATGGCGCGGCTGATATATCGCAAATGCCGGTTCCTCCCATGCCTATGGCGGGCGCCAAAGCGCCCGCCAATTGGTTTTTCAGGGAATATCAGACACCCCAGACGGCTGCCCGGTCCTTGTACATCTGGCCTTCCAGAATGTTGCCGGCAGCGGCGCATTTGCGAATATAATCCATATAGGCATCATGGATCTTCTCGGACATCGGATCGCCCTTCGGATAATTGGCGATCACCTCTTTCGCTGCGTCCCCCATGGCCTTCACGACATCGGCGGGAAAGGCGGAAGGTTTCACCCCGCCCTGCACCAGCTGGTCCAGCACAATCGCATTGTTGTAGGCATAGGCGCTGATGGTTTCGTCCGACTGCGCGATCGCCGCGGCCTCGATGATCGCCTTATGGGTCGGCGACAACGAGTTCCAGACGTCCAGATTGACGATGCATTCCAGCATCGGGCCCGGTTCATGCGGCGCCGGCATATAATAATGCGGCGCGATTTTCGAAAGGCCGAGGGCCACATCGTTCCAAGGGCCAACGAACTCCGCCGCGTCAACCACACCCGATTGAAGCGCCGGGAAAATCTCGGGCGGCGGCAAATTCACCGAGGAAACGCCTATTTTCTGCATGATTGCGCCGCCAAGCCCGGCGATCCGCATTTTCAGACCCTGCAAATCGTCGAGCGAGTTGATCGGCTTTTTGAACCAGCCGCCGGCCTGAGACATGGAATTCCCGGCCGGGAAGGGTTTGAGGTTGAACGGCGCATAGGTTTCATCCCACAGCGACTGCCCGCCGCCATGCTGAATCCATCCGGAAATCTCGGCAGACGACAAGCCGTATGGCAGGGTAGTGAAATACATGGTGGCCTTGATTTTGCCGGCGGCGAAATAGGGCGCACCGTGGCCGATATCTCCGGCACCCGATGAAACCGCATCATTCACACCGAACGGCGGAACCAGTTCCCCTCCGCCGAAATACTGTACCGTCAAGGCACCATCGGACAGCGTCGTGATCCGTTCCGCCAGCCGCTCGGCACCCTGGCCGACGCCCGGAAAGCCCCTTGGAAAGGCTCCGATGAGCTTCAGTGTCCGGTTTCCCTGCGCCAGCGCCGGCGTCGCCAGTGCCGCCGCTCCAGCGGCTGCCCCGCCTAGTAATGTTCTTCTGTCCATCTTGATCCTCCCGGTTATTCTTACCTCTTGATTCGTTACAGTCCGTTGCCGAATGTTCCTGAATCGCTCCGGGACGGAACCTGCGACAATCAAGCGCAGAGTAAACCGGAAAATACGATACTCCAACCCGGTACAACCGCCGTCACGTGATTGCATCAAAGGAACCGGATTTTGGGCGCGTTCAACCCAGAGGCGCTGTCACACAATATTCGCGCCGGCATTGTCGCGTTATCGAACCACAGCCGTGTGAATTTGGCACGGAAGTTTAGCTCACGCTGCGGCCGTCACGGTCTGCCAGGCACTCATTGCCTCGCCGCGAAACTGCCGTAATGTTTTTCGGGAAATCAGATGGCGTTGGACGTTGAAGGTGTTGTAAACGGCGGCGTGGGTGGAGAGAAATCTCTGCGCTGATCCGGATGATTTGAACCGTTGCATTCGTCGTTCGCGTTGCCTGACCGGCAGGTGAGAATTCTCCCCCGTTGTTCTTCCTTCCGCCAAAATCACGGCGCCTGGAGAGCCCAGGTCCTTCAGAGCGGCGCCATATGATGGCAGCTTGTCAGTGACTAAGGCATCAGGAACAAAGCCCTGTTTCTTCAGCAATTTGCGCATCAGTTTGAGCGCTGCTCTCTTATTTCTCCTGGATTGAAACAGGATATCCAGCACTTCGCCTTCACTATCGACGGCGCGCCATATGTACATGCTTTTGCCATTGATGGTGACGAATACCTCATCAAGATGCCATCTTCCGTCAGGACGAGGGCGCGTCATTCTCAATCTGCCGGCATAGGTTTGCCCAAACTTCAATGCCCAACGCCGGACTGTCTCATACGAAACATCAATGCCTCGTTCAGCGAGTAAATCTTCGACATCGCGAAAGCTGAGGGGAAAGCGGAAATACAACCACACGGAGTGCAAAATGATTACCGCTGGAAATCGGTATCGGGCATAGGAGATTTTCTGCATCCAGCGACATTATCGCACTGCCAGGGACCGGTCACTCTGCTAGTGTGACAGGGCCCTATGGAGTTCTTTCACAATGTTGAAGTTTTGGATTGCGCATTAAGAACGGGATCGTCGATGTTCAGGTCCGGCACCTGACAAAAACCCTGAGGCGGTACGTCCAGAGCGGCGTTGAACTTGCTGGACATGTTTTGGAAGGCGATCAATCCGGTAAGCTCGACGATGGCGTCGTCATCAAAATGTCTCTTCAGTTCGGTAAACATGGCGTCGGTGATTTCGCCATCGGTGTAGGTCATGGCTTCGGCGTACGCCAGCGCTGCGCGCTCACTGAGTGCAAACTGGGCGCTGTCTGCCCACGCGGAGAGAGACGTGATTTTTTCCACGCTTGCCCCACGTTTGGCAAGCGTTGCTCCATTGACGTCGACGCAAAAGGCGCAGTGATTGATCTGTGAAATACGAACTGTGACCAAGGAGCGTAGCGCCGGGTCGAGGGGGGAACTTTTACGGTTTAACGCACCGTAGAGCAGCGCGACGGTTGAAAATACCCATTTCGAACGCCCCCATAGGAGACTAGGGTCTAAAACTGCACCATAAGTCATTCTCTGTTTGGAAAAAAACAGCCGAATGAACCAGGGATAATGACCTAACGGTTTCGGCTGAACGCGCATCGCATATCTCCATCCCCAGTTAAAGTGTTTCGACGGCTCCTGTTGCGGGCTGGCATTGTTGTCAGTTCATCAAAATGAAGGTTGGCGGTTCTACAGATCTAGATCTGCATTGGCCAAGGTAGCTCTGCGCTGGCGCTCGTCGAGAACCAATATCATGCGTGCCAGCAATGCCTCGTCCATGTTGGACCAGCCTGCAGTAATGCGCCCATCTTTCCAGAGTATGCTAGTCGCAACTGCTTCAATCTCACCGACGTTTTCCAACCCGCTTTGGAATATTTCTGCTGGTGCCACGCCGTGCAGGGTAACGATATCAGCCATTGTCTCTTTGCCTTTGAGGTAGCGGTAAGAAAGATGTCGGGTATTTCAGCAGTTGCGGCGAGTTTCAGCTCCTACCTCACCACTTTTGCCGAGGCGATTATCAACGTACCCGATGGCGCGGGAACGCAATTGATCCAAATCAAGGCTCCGTCACAGTAACTCTGCAATGAAGATGTGACGTGCTATCAATCGCTGATGCACACCATCTCATCAGATATCCCCCAGATAAGGTTGCTTCCGATCTTGATCGTTGGCATAAACGCCTGCTTCTTTCAATGCCTCTGAAGCTTGGTGCGCTGTGTGATCCATTTTCCATGATTTTGCCGCCGCTGCAGTGAGAATTTGCCGTTTTATCGGAACTTCGGGCATAGCTATGCCTTTGCGTGCCCCATGAGCACAATCAGGATGATGGCGGATGATATCGGTTGTCACGGCGCTTGAGCCTTTGCTTTCAGACCAGCAATTGTTGCCAGGGCATTGTCACATTAATGGACAGCGGTGCTAGTGTTTTCCAAGAAGCTCACTGGTCAAGCGGCCGCAGTCACTGATTGCCACGTGAGCATCGCCTCACCTCGAAATTGGCGAAGTGTCGTTCGTGAAATCAGATGGCGTTGAACATTGAAGACGTTGTAGACGGCGGCGTGT
>JAAEOH010000119.1 GCA_024244645.1 Hyphomicrobiales bacterium | reverse complement strand
GCTGATTTTGATGAAAAAGTCGCTTTTGTATCTGCTTTTGGAATTGGATTGAGTGGCCTTGTGAACTGTCTTCACACTGGCATTGGGATGAGTTTTGCGAGTTTGCGGAGGTTTTGGGCTGTTGCTGCGAGGTGGAACTCGTCTTTAGCACCGTTTGGACCTCTCAGTCGCAATCGGTCGAGCTTCATGATCCGCTTGAGGTGGGCAAACAGCATTTCTACCTTCTTTCGTCGCTTTTGTGACTCGACATACGCGTCGGTCAGGGAGAGTTCACGAGCCAGATCACGCGCACCCTCGTAGATGGATCGCAGGACTTTGCGTGCTGGTTCTTTTGGGCAACAATGCTTCTTGAGGATGCAGTCATAACAATCGAATTTGCTGGCCCGGTAGCGGATCATATTGTCCGCGTCGACAGCAGACTTCCGGTTCCTATAAACCCGTTGGGCGGGACGAAGCGGCAGTCCTATAGGGCAAGGATAAACATCTTTTTCGTGGTTGTAGACAAAGTCAGTCTTCTCAAAGCAGCCATCACGCCGTTTGGATTTTTCCAGCACCGGGATGTGAGGCAGGATACCTTCCTCTTCCACCAGCCAGTTCAGGTTCTCCGCTGCCCCGTACGCTTTGTCGGCTGCCAGTACTTCAGGGTAGAGGCCAAACTTATCGCGCGTACGCCGGATCATGGTGCGTGTCGCACCAACCTCGGCCTGACGTATAGCCCGACTGGCCTCCACATCAACGATGATCGCCCTGCATTCGTTTCTCATTGTCGGTATCGATCAGATAATTGTCAGCATAGGCAAAGAAGGCTGGACCCTTTAACGCCCCGGTCCATTGACAGGCCGGGTCGCTGTGGGATGTGAACTTTGGCTTCACCTCAGATGCTGCGCCAAAGGCAGCATCGTCGAGAACATCCAGGTATTCCTTGACCGCCCGTGGCACGGCTTGCGGATCGAGTGAGGACGGGTCCCATTCTTCCTTCGAAGTCGAGTTCTGCTTATTGGCATCAGCACGGATGATGCTGGCATCGGCGGCAAAGACCTCGCCTCCAACCACTCCCTCCTTGATGCAACGGGCAACCACGCCTTCAAACAATTACCGGAACAGATTGCTTCTTCTGAACCTTCCGTGCCGGTTCTTCGAAAAGGTCGACTGATCGGCAACAGGGTCGCCCAGATCAAGACGGCAGAACCACCTGTAAGCCGGGTTCAAATGAACCCCCTCGCAAAGCCGTCGTTCCGACCGGATGCCCATGATGTAACCAATCAGCAGCATGCGGATCATCAGTTCAGGATCGACCGATGGTCTGCCGATATCGCTATAGAACGGCGCCAAATATTTGCGGATATCACCGAGATCAACAAACCGGTCTATCGACCGCAACAAATGATCGTTCGGAACATGATCCTCAAGGCAAAACTCATAGAAAAGCGCCGTCTGCGTTTCCTTCCTCGGTCCCATCATCGC
>JAAEOH010000118.1 GCA_024244645.1 Hyphomicrobiales bacterium | reverse complement strand
GGCGCCCGGAACGGTGGTTATTCTCGACAACCTGTCGACCCACAAGAGCCTACGCGCCGCACAAGCTCTCAAAAAGCACGGGTGCTGGTTCCTGTTCCTGCCACCCTATTCGCCTGACCTCAATCCCATCGAAATGGCCTTAGTGCTACGGCTTCTTCGACGGCATTGTATTCCCATCGTGTAAGGATTTCGATCTTCTGCTCATTTGAGAGGCCAGTATCGCGCAATACGCTTTCTGGTGTATCGAAGGCTGTGGCAGGATCCAGCATCGCCTGTTCGAATTGATTAGGAGTCATCGCTGCTCACCTTACTTCACAATCTCCGTTACGTATCGAATTGCAGTGCCCAGCTGCTTCGCGGGCCGCCTGATGTTACTTCATGGTTCCGATGATCTGTTCGTCGAAGAACTGTCACGGTGCTACGCTGTCTATTTCCTCCTTCAGATAACAGACTAACCCCAAAACGAGGAACGTTCAGGGAAGTACGTCAACACAGTTTTGAAAAAACGCAAATATTCCATCAACAAAGGCAAGCCTGAATGACAAGCGTGATCGTTAGGAAACCCGCCTCTTTTACGATATTTTGTTTAATATCAGACGCCTGAATGAAAAAGGCGGCGAATTAGTTTCAAATAAATTGTGGGCATAAATTGCGTTCGATCAATTCGGCCAGAGCTGAATTGGGCAGGCTTGCAATATGACAAAGAAACCCAAATCCGATGATATCTTCCGTCTGTTCGGGCCCATCACAGATCAGGTCGTTGTAGATATTCTCGAAGTCGATGCGAGCTTTAACGAGCTCGAAGAGGTTGCTCTGCGGCTTGCTCAGGAAGACGACGTTTTGGGAGAGATGCGCCGGCCGCTTACCGGAGCCGCCGCACAGATATATGACATTCTCATGAGCATCGAAGATTTCCGTGATGAAAGAAATAGCGGTCGAGGTCCGGGCGGATGACCGATCCACGTTTGGCTGATGTACTGGCGGAAGTGGAAGCTGCGCTATACGCAGAAGATCGCCTTGCATCGGTTTGTGAGAGGATTGCACTCGATATCGATCACGACGCTGTTGTGACGATGGAGAGCGAGGTCAACAGCGTTGCCGAAAAACGGATTGCGCTGGAACGGGCGGCAGCCGTCAGTGGTGTTTCGGGCATTGTTGACCGACTTCGGGTCTGCCCCGCACAGTTTATGGAAGATGAGGCGATCCGTCGCCATGTCTGCCGCATGCTCGACGAGGATGACGCCTTTTTAAACCTTTCGCTCAAGGAATATCTAAATGGCGTTGTTAATGTATTTCGCCGATCTGCGGGTCCGGCAGCGGGCGAGATTGTGGTAGAGACCGAGGCTGGTGTTGTCACACTCAATGGTGCTGTTCCCAGTCTGGAGCACAAGCGGCTAGCGGGCGTGCTTGCCTGGTGGGTTCCAGGTAGCCGCGACGTTATCAATGGCATCGCGGTCGAGCCACCGGAAGATGACGGGCCCGACAAAATCGAAGCGGCTGTGCGGATCGCGCTCGATCGGGATCCCTTTGTTGATGCGGCAGGCATCCGCGTCGGCGTGCGTCATCGGGTTGTTCGGCTGACCGGTGTCGTTGACTATGTGGAACAGCGTCATATGGCGGAGAGCGACGCCTGGTATATCTTCGGTGTCGACGATGTCATCGATCAAATTGAAATTCTCAAGGATCAGACATGACCGCTGCCTGGGGGCTGGGTCCGGACACCAATACTCAGACCTGCACTAAGTGATTATGGCCGGCGCCGAATGGGCAATAAAGGTTCAGGTCCCGATTTCGATTCTTCGTGTGTGTCCTTTCTGAAAAGTACACTGCCGCAGTTGCACTTACGCTGGTCGGGTTTCTGCAAGGTTCGCGGCACGGTGTGCAAGCGACTGAAACGACGTATCCGCATGCTCGGAATTGTCGATTTCGATGCCTACCGGGCCTATCTGGATGCCCATGAAGCGGAGTGGGAAACGTTTGATGCGTTGTGCCGGATTCCAATCTCACGGTTTTATCGCGATCACGGCGTGTTTGAGCGGCTGGAACTCGAAACTCTGCCCGGTCTTGCGGAAGAGGTGATTGCGCGTGGCGGCAAACCGGTTATAGATATCTGGAGTCTTGGAAGCGCGTCGGGCGAGGAGCCCTATACTGTTTCGATTCTATGGCAGATGGCGCTTGCTAGGAAATTTCCACACCTTGCCATAGACATCCTTGCAACGGATAGCGAGCCGACGATGATCGAGCGTGCCCGGCGCGGATGTTATGGCAATGGTTCGCTCAAAGAACTGCCGCAGAGCTGGCGCGAGGCCGCTTTCGAGCGCCTTGATGATCTGCTTTGCATCCGACCGGCCTACCGCGCCTGTATCACGTTCGAGCTGGCCGACGTGCGTCACAAGCTGCCGCCAGGACCATTCGATCTCATTTTGTGCCGTAACGTGATCTTCACCTATTTCGATGGAGGTCTTCAGAGGCGATATTGCCGGATCTTACATCGGCTTCTGCGGCCCGGTGGTGTGCTGGTTCTCGGTAAGCACGGAAGACTGCCGGAGAATGCGGCGGAGCTATTTTTCGCCGTCGATCGAAATGTTCCGATCTACCGCACGCGCAAAGCGGAAACGCAGCCTCCAGCCCCCGGAACAGGGTAAATTCGGTCATCATCCTATCGGGCGTAGTCCGACGGGTCTGTGCGCGATTTTTGATCCGTGTCAAAATACAAATGGGCAATGTGTCGGATAATGGAACGTATGACCGACCAGTACAGCGAAACCGGCACACAGAGAGTGGCTGTGGGCACACACAGGCTTGAAGGATTGCTGACAGTGCCCGAGCGAGCGGCGGGAACTGTCGTTTTTGCCCACGGCAGCGGCAGCAGCCGTTTTAGTCCGCGAAATACATTCGTAGCTGAACGCCTTCAGGCAAGGGGCTTCGCCACGCTTCTTTTTGACCTTCTGAGCGAAGCGGAGGGGCGTGACCGGCGCAATGTGTTTGATATTCCGCTGCTCGCTGCCCGAGTCGGAGATGCAGTGGACTGGGTGCGGGGAAATGACGATCTCGGAACTTTACAGATCGGTTTGTTTGGTGCCAGCACCGGTGCGGCCGCCGCTTTGGTTGCGGCGGCGAACATGCCAGCCGACGTGGCGGCCATAGTTTCGCGTGGTGGACGTCCCGATCTGGCCGATGCAATGCTGGAACACGTCAGGGTGCCGACGCTACTGATAGTCGGCGGCGCCGACTATGGCGTGATCGAACTCAATGAAGCAGCGTTTGCTCGCCTTGCCTGCGAAAAGCGGCTCGAAATAGTGCCGGGCGCGACGCATCTGTTTGAGGAACGGGGGACACTCGAAACCGTCATCGATCTGGCTGGAGGCTGGTTTTCCGCCAACCTCTCCGAGCAGACGCCTCCAACGCCCGGCCTTTGAGCGCCGGGGCTGGCGCCAGCTAATCGGGGTGGCGGTTGCTCATCATGGCGTCAAAGATCTCATCGAGCCGTGCACGGGTTTCGTCCGACTCGGCGAGCACCGTCGCACCGATTGCCGCGCGTCTCGGCCTTACGAACCACTCCTCGAAAGTTTCCAGATCGATCTCTTCGGGATCCGGTGTAACGGAATGGTCCTCCGGCACGTGATCGCCCAAGGCGTCCTCGGCGCGAATCCGCAGGACCCAGTCTCTTGGTTCCTGCGCGGGTCTGATTTCAACGATGCCAACGGCCATTACCGAACCGACATCGGTGTCGGCACTGATGCCGTCTTTTTCGAAGCTGTCGATTGCGGCGTCAATGAACTTGCGGCTGCTGCGGATTGTGAATGTCCCGGGATTGATTTGTTCGTGGACCCTCAGCCAGCGGACGATCTGATCGGGTACGACATCGACAGGATATTCCTCCATTGTGCTGTCCTTTATCGGAGTCTACTGGCGCCGCGGAGGATGCTGCCGTAACCGAGTTTGCCCAGCCCCTCAGCCCAATGCTCGGCGATGAGGGGATGGTCGAGCAGATAGGTGGCCGTCGGCGTTTCACGCCGCTCGGCAGCCAGCTTCAACAATTCGGCCCATTCTTCGGTCTCCATATCGCCGCGTCCAAGCCACATCAGGGCAACCAATTCTGCCTGCTTGTCCGGATCGAGCCCTTCGATTTCTTCCAGGATTTCCTCACGGGATAAATCGTCGGTCTGCTCCTGCAGCACGGCCGGTCCTTCATCGTCGCTGGGATTGCCACCCGGTTCGGGTGTGACAGTGGCTTCCTTTGCCATAACAGCCCTGACTTTCAGCATAAGCATGCCAAGATAGTCCGGATCGACGGTAAGTGCAGTAAGCATTTTGACCGGTCCTTCTTGTTATTCCCGGTCCCCTATTCGTCCTCGAGAATGCCTGTTCGGCTCCGCATTACACTACGGGAGGCGCACTGTCTGCGTTTCGCGCAGCACATGGAAACCGCATAACCGGCATACGCTGGACGATGATTGTGGCTATATTTGGTGACTGCTTTCTTTGGCGAAATACAATGGCGAGAATCTATATAGGTACGTCGGGTTGGCATTATGACCACTGGATCGGTCCTTTCTATCCGGAGGGAACGAAGCCACGGGGATTCCTAACATATTACGCACAGCAATTCTCGACTGTAGAGATCAACGCCACTTTCTACCGTCTTCCGGCAATCGGTACGGTTTGTGAGTGGCGCGACGCAACACCGGTCGGATTCGTCTTCGCCTGCAAGGCAAGCCGGTATATTACTCACATGAAAAAGCTTACCGGTCCCCACGAAGGCATTTCGCGTTTCCTTGAAACGATGGGAGCGCTTGAAGAAAAGCTTGGTCCAGTGCTATTTCAGCTGCCGCCCAGATGGCACGCCGACCCTGGGCGCCTGGAGGCGTTTTTAAAGATGCTGCCCGGAAACGTGCGCTATGCGTTCGAATTCAGGGACGAAACTTGGTTCTCGTCCGAGGTCGCCGAGAAGCTCCGGCGCCACAACGCCGCTTTTTGCATCTATGATCTGGCTGGCCGGCACTCGACGCTGACCCATACGGCGGATTTTGTTTACGTCTGGCTGCATGGACCGGACAGTGCCTATCACGGCAGCTATGACGAGCGGACCCTTCAAGGCTGGGCCAGGCGCTTTGAAGCCTGGAGGAAGGACGGTCGGGATGTCTATTGCTACTTCAACAATGACCCTGAGGGTCACGCCGTACGCAACGCGTTTCGGATCAAGTCGATGGTGGGCGCCTAGCTCGGGGCTTTGGAACTCAGTAAGGTCGAGGTTATAATGTCAGCCCGACGCGAAGAAAACAAAATCACCCTGTTTCTTGCCGGCGATTTGATGACCGGACGCGGCATCGATCAGATTCTGCCGCACCCTTCCAATCCGGCGCTGCATGAACGTTATGTGAAATCGGCTTTGGAGTATGTCGCATTGGCCGAGCGTGCAAACGGACCGATCGTCAGACCGGTGGATTTCGCCTATGTCTGGGGAGATTGCCTGCAGGAGCTCGATCGCGTTGCGCCCGATTTGCGACTGATCAATCTGGAGACGGCGGTGACAACAAGCGTCGATTGCGCGCGAAAGGGCATCAATTACCGGATGAACCCGGACAATGCCGGTGTGATCGCGGCGGCGAAAGTCGACGGCTGCGTACTTGCCAACAATCACGTACTGGATTGGGGCCTCGACGGCCTTACCGATACCTTGGCGACATTACGGCGAATTGCCGTCGTCCCAATCGGTGCCGGACTTACGCGTAGCGAGGCTGGAAATCCGGCAATCTTTGCAGTGCCTGGCGGGCGTGTGTTCGTATTTGCCTTCGGGGTGCCGACAGGTGGCGTGCCGTGTGCATGGGCGGCGACCGATGACCGGCCTGGCGTCAACGTTGCTGCTGAACTCACGCCCGGTGCGGTCGATGATTTAGCGGCACGGGTGGCAGCCGTGAAGAAGCCCGGTGATATAGTCGTTGTATCGCTGCACTGGGGTCCCAATTGGGGTTACGATGTAGCACCGGAACAGTCCGCTTTTGCCCGCGGCCTGATTGACCGGGCAGGGGTCGATTTCGTTTGGGGCCACTCGTCCCATCACCCCAAGGCGGTGGAAGTGCACCGTGGCAAGCCGATCCTATACGGTTGTGGTGATTTTATCGATGATTATGAGGGAATCAGCGGCTATGAGGCTTACCGTGGAGATCTTGTGCTGATGTATTTTCCGACGATTGCGCTTACGGACGGAGCACTGCAACGGCTTGAAATGGTTCCGCTCCGCATCTGCAATTTCCGGCTTGGTCCGGTCAGCAGGACCGAAGCTGAGTGGCTGCGTGAGCGACTTGACAGGGAATGTCAAAAGGTCGGGGCTCATATCAGTCTTGATGCAGATAATCGGCTATATCTTAATTGGGATTCGCACCCAGGTCCTCCGAGTGGCCGAAATGGAGGGCCGGTGGTACGGGATATGTAACTTATCGGCACATAGCGCACCACAACCCCGTCTGCGCGGCCGAACCGGCGATAATACAAGATGGTCGCGCGGTCATCGGAACGGAAAGCATCAGTGACAATTGCTTGTGCACGATGCAAGGGGGATTTCGTCAAACTCCAGTGCGACCTCAGCCGCATCAGCGATTTACACCTCGTCCTTTGCCACTCGAGCAGGCCCGATCGCTTATTCGCCGGAAAAACCGTTTGTTCTTTCGTCCTTCAGTAAAAAATACGTCGCTCGTCCGATCCGTCTGGCGTCAACGAGTCCATCCATACGCAGCCGGGAAAGATGCATGGATACGATAGCCCGGTTTGTGGAC
Source organism: Hyphomicrobiales bacterium (assembly GCA_024244645.1). GTDB lineage: Bacteria > Pseudomonadota > Alphaproteobacteria > Rhizobiales > Rhizobiaceae > Hoeflea_A. Next base: position 60,808 of record JAAEOH010000118.1, on the reverse strand, counting down.
AGAAGCTCTTCGAATTCCTCGATTTGACTCGCGCCTCTCGCCAGTCGACACAGGATGATCAGCCTGCTTTTGTTTGATCCGGCCTTGAGAATGGCGGTTGCGCAACTCAGTCCTTTGATCAGGTCAGAGCGGCCGTCATAGCTCACATTCTGGGATGAAGACTGAATATCTTCGGTTTTCTGCTTGTCTACCGCAAGCAGCGCGTTTGCATTCCCGGAGCTGCTTACTCCGGCGATCGAATGAATGTTGCCCCGACCTTTGGTAATCCGCTTGTGCGACATTATGGCCTCCTGCGGGACCGGAGCATTCGCGATTATATCCAGTCACCGCTCTCATCACCAAACCACAGAGCGACTATTGACCGGTTGACACGCATCAAAACGGTCGCCTGGCCTTCGCCGATGGTCCGGTACGGCGCTGACCCTCTGCGGGTGGCTGGTGCTGGACGCTTGTGACAATTGGTGAAAAATGGCGGGCAAGCGTAAATAGGTCCGTTGCAGCTTGCGTTCCTAGGTCATGTTGACAAACTCCTCACCCACAAGCGCGCTGCGGCGATCTGAATGAAGCCCAGATAACTGGTGGCGGTTTTGTCGTACCGGGTTGCAAGACGGCGGAAGCATTTCAGCTTGTTGAAGCAGCGCTCGACACGGTTTCTGAGCGCATAGGTGACGCCATCGACCGTGATGGGTGTTTTCCGGTTGACCCTGCCAGGTATGACTGGAGTGCCCCCACGTTGTGTGATGCCGTTACGGATATGATCACTGTCTTAGCCGCGATCGGCAAGAAAGACATTGGCTTTGGGAAGGTCTGCGTCCACCAGCGCGTCAAAGCCCTTGAAATCTGATACTTCTTCGCCTGTTGTTTCCGCCCTGACTGGCAGTCAGTGAGCATTGGCTATGAGGTGGATCTTGGTCGTGAAGCCACCTTTTGAGCGGCCAAAACCTTGTTTCTGAGCCCCCCTTTTGCTCCGACTGCCAAGTGGTGGGTGCGGATGATAGTGCTATCGATCATTTGGACCTGATCTGGCATCGAGTCGCCTTCATTAAGTGCCTCAAGGAGCATGTCCCATAGGCCGGCCAGGGTCCATCGCCTGAATTGCCGGTAGACACTCGACCACTTACCGAACTCTTCTGGCAAATCACGCCAAGACAAACCCGTGCGGGCAATCCAGAAAACCGCATCGAGTACACGGCGATGATCAGACGCAGGACGCCCACCACGTCCTCGTACAGCCATCAATAACGGTTCAAAGAACTCCCATTCGGCGTCTTCCATCAAAAATCGAGCCACGATAGCCTCCGCAAAGCTATCTTGAATCAGATTTCAGTTGATTTGGGAATCCAGTTTGTCAACACGGCCTAGGTTGTCCAGACGACTTTTGATACACGTCAATCTACTGCATTAGTATTGAGGCATTCTGATTCATTCATATCTCTTGAAAAAGGAGGGAAGTATGATTGCTGATTCCACCCTTAAGCAGCGAGTGTTGGATGAACTGCGCTGGGATACAAAAGTTGATGAAGCTCATATCGGTGTTACCGCGACTGACGGTTCAGTTACGCTGAGCGGCCATGTGGTGCTCTTTCCCAAAAAAACCGCCGCTGTGGCCGCCGCAAAAAGGGTCCGTGGCGTAACAGCTATTGCAGATGAGATCGAGGTTCACATGCTGACGGAACATCGACGTGACGACAGCGAAATTGCCGAACATATCGCGCGTTTACTTGAATGGAACGTCTCGATTCCCGACAGCGGCGTGCAGGCAGAGGTAAATAATGGGCATATCACGCTGACCGGTGAGGTTGAATGGCGAAGTCAACGGTCGCGTGTGGCGGAGCAGGTGCAGCACATTGTCGGAGTAAAGGGTTTGTCAAACCAAATCACCCTAAAGACTCGACCCACATGGGCTAATGTCAAGAAAGAAATTCAGGACGCCCTTTATCGAAGCTCGGAGAACCAATCCAAAAAGATACGGGTTTCAGTTTCCGGCAACAAAGTCACGCTCGATGGCGAGGTGCGGGATATTCATCAGCGTGACCTCGTTGAGGATGCGGTGTGGTCTGCGCAAGGTGTACGATACGTTATCGACAATATCCGCATTGCTCAGTGACAATATAAAACAGCATTCGATCGAATTTGGTCGGGTGAGCACGGCACCGACATAGCTGAAGAAAAGATAGTCCATCCATCAGGATTGAAACACGGGCAGCAGCCCGTTGGGTTGTCACTGGCGTCGTACGCCGGCAGTTTGTTCGTTTGGATATCAGATCTCCAACGCTTCGGAAGGCATTGTCAGAGGAAACTTAATTACTTTGCTGGTACGCAAAATGGGCATTTCGGCGCTATTGATATTCCACAATTTTTCAGGATCGCTCCAAGCAGATCGGTGGACAGTTCAAGTATTTGAGATTTCCTCTGACAATGCCATTTTTCGACCACCAGCGGCGCCATCACGGACGATGTCATACTTCAGTATCTGGAAAACCACATCGAAAAACCTACCGGCGCCAGCCGGTAGTGGTTTAGTTGCGGTGTCTCCCACGCCGAAGCCAGGCCACAGCAGGTGGCAACGCAAGCGCCAAGAAATAGTAGATATAGACATCAAGTTTGTAATATCCGTCGGGCGGGTTCAGGAGTTTCAAGATAAACACATAGTCAAAGACGATTGCGACGGCAGACCATGCCGCACCGAGCAGCAAAGCATAACCAACCGCGTCAACGCGCACCCATTTCCACAGAACAAATAGGGTTACGGCGGTTCCGATAGGCATGATATACCAGCCGATTGCATCGGATGGTACAAAAGCAAAAAACAAGAAGCCAAGCAGGTAGCCGACAAACCAAAGGGCAATGCCCCAGCCAAGGCAGTTGCGCAGTATGAATTCCCGCCCGTCCATCGTGATTGCTCCTCCAAGGTTTGCTGAATAGCGTTGATCGATCTCTAAACCGACATTCCCCAAGTAGAACGCCCTCCCTTCCATTTTGTCTCAGCACCTCGCGCCGATCAAGCCTCTTGGGCACGCTGTGGCGTGGTTCGGCATCTGACGCGCGAACTGAGCGTGATTTCTGGTCTGGGCGGCGGGATTGATCCGGATTTTGGTCTGAGCGACACCCCTTTGGACAGACCAGCAGAGCCGCTTTCCGCCGGATTTTGCCGCTGACACCGTCATGCTGGAACCGGTGGCGCGCGCAGCCGTTGGATGGCCGCGAGGATGCGACTGAACAGAGCGCCGCTGACGGCAACCTCAGCCAGTTGGAACGTGATGGCGCGGGCATGGCGGACGATCCTTGCACCGATTTTGATCAGCCTGGCTTGCAGGCTGGTCAGCGACCAGCTGGCCATCTCCTCGGGCAGATCGGTGCCCTGCAGGAAGACACCGAGATTGTAGGCCAGTGCATGCAGTTGAAGGCGGACTTCGTTCTGCGCCATGCCCTTGCAGGACAGCCGGGTCCAGTTGATCGCCTGCTTGCCTTCCTTGATGTGCTGCTCAGCGGTGCCACGCTGATTGTAAAAACGGATGATCCACTCCGGCTCCATCGGCAGGTTGGTCACGACGAAGCCCACGCGGGGGAACAACTCACCGGGGTGCCACTCAATTTTGGCGACGATACGGCGGGGCTGATATATTTGACTTCGGAGTGGGAAGCGGCAGTTGGAAATGGGTTGTATCTGCACCCGTGTTTCTGTTTGTTGCTTATGCCTGCTTTGACTTGGCAAAGCATGTTTGGTTTGCATTGGTGCCGCAAACCATAACATCGGACTGTGGAGGACAATCAGATCCAGTTACCTTGAACATACGTGGACCGGTCTTTCAGTTTCTGCCGCTTTGTCAGATTGCAATTACAGTTTGGTTGCTTCACCTTCGTACTCTCGCACTGTCACCGAGGCTCCCGAGAGAAAAATCAGTCGTCAACTAAGGGCTCGGAGCAGACCTAGCACGCAGTATTTCAGCCTAAATCACCTGGGCAGCTCTGCGGACTTTCTGCCTCAGGAATCCCGCGCGGCTATCCTGCGTGCGACATCAGGCAACCGGGCGATAAGTGCCAAATTCGGTCATTCCACCGATCTAGCCGTTCTTTGCAGGCGCGGCTGGTTTTTCAAATCCGCTGAACTGCAACGCCAGCAATCGTTGTCCTTCGGCAACAAGATCAAACTGGCGATTATTGAGTGACCAGCGCATAGCGAGCCCTTGAATTAGGGCCAGAAGCAAGTAGGCGGCATCATCGGCATTGAGGCTCTTGTTAAATCGACCGACCGCTATTTCGGCATGAATGAGGCGCGCCAGGGAACGTTGGCGGCTCTCGATGAGCTGTGAAAAGAAGGCGCGCAGATGCTCATTTTCAGCATGAAGTTCACGGGAAAACAGGATAGCGGGAATAGCAGGCGTTTGCTCAATAAATGCCAGATGGTCGACGACCAGGTTTCGCAATTTGTCGATCGGCTGCACGACATCTTTGTCGCTTAGCAAAGCATTTTGTCTCAACATCTCCCCAATGCGTTGTGCGACCGCCAGCCAGATGTCGCCCTTGGTTGGGAAATGGCGAAAAATTGCCGGCTGCGAAATGCCGATCTCTCTTGCCAACAGATCCGTTGTCAATCGGTCCGGACCAATTTCGGCTGACAGGCGGATTGCCGTTTCAACAATTTCGGCCTTGCGATCGACAGCCCGCTTGCGGGTCCGGGGTGCGGCCATCAGCTGACCGCCGCACGTTTCATTGCGGCTCCGCTGATGAACGCGATGGCAATCCAAACGCCAGTTCTCAGGGCCATCGCCGCGATGGTCTGAATTTCATACGCGCCGCCCATTGCGATGTGTGCCCCGAGGGCTGCAAAAGCCACAACATTCGCCGTGGCAATGAGTAGCGCCAGAGGTGCAGCCCATTCACGTCTCAGGAACAGGCCGAGCCCGGCTATTACATAGGCAAACCCGGCCAGAAAGTTGAACCACAGGACAAATAAAACAACATCACCTGCAGCTGAGCGGACGGCCGGATCACCAAAAATCACCACCCCTCCCGAGGTGATGGTGAGCAACCCGAATAGTATGGCGATCACCGCGGCGATAGTGGTTACGGCCGGTCTGCGATGGTGTCTTTTCGTAGTCACGTTATTTTACCCCTGCTGTGGCGACATCAAATCGATATCCGGCGTGGCAGCTGGTGCAATTGCCCAAGAGGTCGGCCAGTTCCCCGAGGATCACTTGTGCATCGCCCATGTCTTGAGCCTCAACGGCGAGTGCATCGAAGGCTTCGTGCGTGGCCATTCCCAATGCCCTGAAATCGGCCGGCAATTTGGCCATCAGTGCGACGGGTGTGGATGCAGCGTTTGCCATTCCCATCTTCTGGGCACTAGCCGCTATTGATTTCATATCTTGTGTTTTGAGACCGAGCGTTATGGTCTCCACGCTTTCAAGAAAGCCACGCATTTCCGCAAGCACGAAGTCCCGCTCGCTGGAGGACAGTTGAATTACTGTTCGACCGTCGTCGGTCTCCGCAAACCTGCCCTGGATTACAAACACATAGACCACAACTAAAAGTACGAGGGCCATTAGGCCGGAAATTCCCCAACACAGTTTGTTCATTCACATTCTCCTTGAAGATAATAGTTAGTTAATAGTCACTAACTAACTAGATATCAAGGAGGGCTGTCAGAGGAAGCTATCTTGAGAACGACAACCGCTGCCCCCAAGATGGAGCGGCGGGGCCGGCTACAGTGGAGGCCGAACTTCTCCTTCGGGTCATGAACGCCCTTCGCGCGTCTGTCACTCTGTTCAAGCAGCGACATCCTCAATTTGGTAGAAATGGGCTCAGAGCAGACGTCTGACAATACCGGTCGGCCACATCAGGCCGTTGCCGAGTGCGATCAAAATGGCGCCCGGATATATAAGCGTCAGTTGATCCCAAACGAGTAGAACGAAACCCGGGGCCAGGATCAGGCCTCCGCCTGTGACCAGCATTTTCTCGGATGCTGTTTTCGCCAGCCGCGCCAGCAACGGCCCCTGGACGATCACCATGCGAAAAACACGCCCGTGTCAGTGACGGTCCAGTCGAGGCCGAGTGCCGCGTGGGTTGGAAAGGCGATGTAGAAAAAGCTGAAGCCCAGCATCACCAGGAAATTGACGGAAAGCAGCGCCGGCATCTGCGGCAGCCGGATGATTTGCGCATAACTGGTCTCGTCGCAACCCTCCAGGCGGTAGCCCTCCTTGGTCTCCTGGCCGAAGACCTTGCAGGCGTTTGGTAAACCGGGTTTGGCATTGAGGATATGCTGTCTGCTCCCGGGCAGCCCGAACAGGATCAGAAAGCTGGCAATGATGGAAATTACCAGTGCCGCCATGACCGGCAATAGGAACGCCGCCAGGAAGATGACCCAGGACACCATTGTACCCAGCTGACTCAAAAGCAGAACCTTGCGGCGGCCGATGCTGTCCGACCATTTGCCGAGGATAGGAGCGCCGAGCAGCTGGAAAGCCGAATAGGTCGAGGCAAGAGCGCCATAGATTATGGCGTTGCCGCCCCAATCGGCGACCAGAAACACCATGAACGGAACAACAATGGAAAAACCGAGCGTGCCGACAAAATTGACCGACAGGATGGGAATGATCGATGGCCGGCCCGAACCGGACGATCGTGTAGAGCCGTTTGTCATCGCGCATGTTTCTAGCACATTGCCGCGCCCTGTGCAGCAGCGCCGGCATTCGCTCTGCCGGTAACGGATCGTTAACCCTGCCGGTTTGCCAATCGCTCTAACACTTCCTTCATCCGTTGGATGCAAAATGCCGTGGCTTGTTGCGGAGCGCATGATTTGCTGGTGCGCCCGGCGTGGTGATTGGTTGGCCGAAAGTGATCAAAGCAACCCTCTATCAGGTGCAGTATCTGCGCGCTTTTGCGGCGCTGGCGGTGTTTTATTACCACATCGCCGCGACGCAAAAGTCGCTCGACGGCGCCAGCGGCGTCCGGGTGATCGAGATTGGCGCCGGCGGGGTCGACCTGTTTTTCGTGATCAGCGGCTTCATCATGGCGAAGATCGTCTGGGAGAGGCCAGTCACCAGCCGGGATTTTCTTTTTCGGCGGATCATTCGCATCGTGCCTCTGTATTGGACAGCAACCCTGCTGGTGTTCGCCATTGCCCTCGTGACACCGTCGCTGCTTGGATCCACCCGCGCCGATTTCCTGCAACTGGTCCACTCATTGCTGTTTGTCCCCTACGGGATCAACCCGGATACCAGCGTGCCGGTCTTGCTGGTGGGCTGGACGTTGAACTACGAGATGTATTTCTACCTTCTCGTGGCCCTGTTTGCCGGGCAGTTTGCCGACCGTTCCCTGATGAAGCTGTCGATCGCACTTGTTGTGCTCGTTGCGCTCGGATTGCTGTTCGATCCCGCCAACCGCTATCTGCAGTTCTATCTCGATCCGATCGTGCTCGAATTCGCATTCGGCATCGGCGTTTTTCATTTCCGGCGATCGCAAGCGGCGCGTCTGCCGGATTGGCATTACCAGTCAGCGTTCGCCTGCATTGTGGCGGCGATGATCGTCTTCCATGCGTTCGATCCAGGCGATATGCGCGCACTCTTTTGGGGCGCTCCTGCCGCATTACTGCTTCTGTCTTCGCTGCAGATCCTGCACTTTCGCAGCGAACCGCTCCGGGTTCTCGGAGACAGTTCCTATGCGCTCTATATCCTGCACCTCTTTGTCATTATGGGCTTTTTGAAGGTGCTGTCGCCGGCGATGTCGCAGTGGGACATTCAGATCCCCTGGGAAATCGGCTATCTGGCGATGACGGTTATTTTGATTGTCGCTTCGGTTGTCGTTCATTTTACTTTCGAACGGCCGGCAAGCCGGGTCCTTTCCACCAAAAAAACGGCCCAGGCGCACGAGCCGACATGAGTTGATGTCGGCGTCGTTTTGCCGAGCGCCACCTCCAGACAATTCCGGTGCGTTGAGAACGGCCTGGTGATGTTTACAATGGCGTGGTCATTGACCGCTGGAGGACCACCCATGACGGCGACGATACTTGCCAATGCCAAACTGTTCGACGGGGTATCCGACGATATCATCGAGGCCACCGATGTTCTGGTGGTGGATGGGTTTATCCGCGAGATTGGCGAGGATATCAGCTTCCCGGATGCCGCAAGGATCGATGTCGACCGCCGCTTTCTCATGCCCGGGCTGATAGACGCGCACTACCATGCCAACACGCCTAGCTATGATTTTTATGGCACGGACAGGATGCCGGCGGCGCTTCTGGGCGCCCATGCGGCGCAGCTTTTGTCCGGCGCGCTTGATCGCGGCTATACGACCCTTCGCGACGCCGGCGGCGGTGATCTCGGCCTCAAAATGGCCATCGATGAAGGCCTGATCGACGGGCCGCGCTTTTACTATCCGGGTCGGGCGCTTACCCAAACCGGCGGCCATGGCGACATGCGCCGGCGCAACTATGTTGAGCCCTGCGGCTGCGCTTATTCGGGCATTGTCACCCAGGCGGTCGACGGACCTGACGAGGTGCGCAAGGCTGCGCGCGAGGAATTTCGCAAGGGCGCGACTCATATAAAGATATTTGTGTCGGGCGGCGTATCCACCGATCTCGCACCGCTTGATATGCCGCATTTTTCCGATGAGGAAATCCTCGTCGCGGTTAAAGAGGCTGCGCGCCGCAAATCTTATGTCATGGCCCATTGCCACACCGACGACGCGGCACGCAGGTGCATCGGCCTCGGTGTGCGCACGCTGGAACATGGCAGCCTGATCGGGGCCGAGACCGCCGGGTTGATTGCGCAAAAAGGCGCTTTTGTCGTCCCGACACTGTCCGCCGGCGAACTGATTGCCGAACATGCTGAGGATCTCGGGCTGCCGGCATCGGCGGCCGAAAAGGTCCGTGAGGTCAACAGGCGGTCCCTGGAGGCCATCGAGGCCTGCGCGGCGGCGGGTGTAAAACTGGGACTTGGATGCGACCTGCACGGGCAGCAATTCGTTCAGACTCAAGGACGCGAGCTGATGCTGCGCGGGCGGGTTCAACCGGCCGCCGACGTTCTGCGGTCGGCAACATCCATCAATGCCGAGATCGTTCAGGCGAAGGGTGAACTTGGGGTTGTCGCTCCGGGCGCCCACGCCGATATGATCGTGGTCGATGGTGATCCGCTGCAGGACCTGTCGCTGTTTGTCAATTCAAGCGAAACCGTTGCGCTGGTGATGAAGGGTGGCCGGATCGTGCGGTCCAGGCTTTAGCCGGCCAGGCCGTAGGCTTTGATCGCATTGCCGCCGAGAATGGCGTCGCGCTCGGCTGGAGAAACTCCGGCAAGCAGCGCGTCGGTTGCCTCGATCCACTCTCCATAGCTTGCCGCCAGCGTGCAGACCGGCCAGTCGCTGCCCCAGATCAGGCGATCCGGGCCGAAGGCACTCAAAAGATGCTCGACGACGGGGCGCAGCTCGTCGGCAGTCCAGTCCGCACCGGCTTCGGTCACTAGACCCGACAATTTGCAGAAAGCCGATGTATCGCGTGCCAGGGCGGACATGTCTTTGGCCCATTCATCCAAAGGACCGTCGCGCATCTGAGGTTTTGCGCCATGGTCGATCACCACACGCATATTGCTGTGACGGGCAAGAAGCTGGCGGAGATTTTTCAGGTGCCAGGGTTTGACCAACGCGTCAAATGTCAGATCGGCGGCGATCAGCGCATCGAATGCCGGTATAAGGGCATCACCCAGCATCCAGTTGCCGTCGGCAATATCCTGGATCATCGGGCGCAGGCCAACCAGTGCGGGGTCCGCGGAAAGGGCGGCGATCTGTTGCGCTGCATTCGGCGCTTCGAAATCCACCCAGCCGACAACGCCGAGGATGAAATCGGCTTCGGCGGCAAGCGAAAGCAGGAACTCCGTTTCAGCAACGGTCGGCGCCGCCTGCACAACAACAGTGGCATCAATACCGCTTTGCCCGAGCAGGGGAACGATGTCGGAGGGCAGGAAATCCCGGTAGATGGTTTTCAGATCCGGCGTCAGCCAGCCATAGTCGCCGCGCGCAAGTTGCCAGAAATGCTGGTGTGCATCGATGCGCGTCATGGAGAAATCACGCCCTTTTTTAAAATGATATTGCCGTAGAGCCGTCGTTCACCGGTCTGCACGATGGCAAAAGCGACCTTCGCGCGGTCATAAAATGTGAAGCGTTCGATTGTGGCGATACGGACCGGATTGTCCGCAGTTGTTTCAATGATCTTTTGAAATTCTTCAACAACTGGAGGCGTGGTATCGGGATTGTCCACGACCTGCATGGTCGTCGCCGGGTCATCGACAAAACTGTCGAGCGGCATGACACTGAGAACCGCCTGCACAACATCGGTGGCACTCAGCCCGTCGAGGCGGACGGCTTGTTTGCCCGTGCTTTCCGCGGGAAAATTGGCATCGGCGATGACGATCTCGTCGCCATGTCCCATCGCCCGCAAAATGTAGAGCAGATCGGGCGAAAGGATCGGGTTCAGGCCACGCAGCATCAGTTTTCCTCCGGCAATGGCGCATCCGGGCGGATCAATCCTTCGGATCGCATATCGGACCATACTGTGCCGGGAATTGATGTCTGTAGCAACGCCACATTCGCTTCGACCTCGGCGGCTGAAACCGCACCCGGAATGACCGTTTTGACGGCTGGATGACCCAGCACGAACTGCAATGCAACAGCGATCAGGCGGGTATCGTACGCGGTGCATACGGCCTCGATTTTGCGAACCCGCTCCATAATCGGCGCGGGTGCGTCGGCATAATTGTACTTCGCGCCCGGCACGGCCCCGGTGGCAAGAATGCCGGAATTATACGGTCCGCCCAAAATGATCCCGACATCCCGTTCGACGCACAAAGGCAGGAAGCTGTCGAGCGCCTCCTGTTCAAGCAGCGTATAGCGGCCCGCCAGTAAAAAACCATCGAAATCGGCAAGCCCCAGCAGCCTTTCGCAGACCTGCCACTCATTGACGCCGGCTCCGATTGCCACGATTTCACCGGCATCGCGCAGTTCCGACAGTGCCCGGTAACCGCCGCCGTCGAAGAGCTCCCGCACCTTGGCGTCGCTGGCCTCCTGCGAGCCCTGCGAAAACACATCGACATCGTGAATGAGCAGAATATCGGCATTGGCAACGCCGATGCGTTCGCGGCTTGCCTCGTAACTGCGCATGACGCCGTCATAGGTATAATCGAAGACGATGCGTTTTTGCGGCACGTCGACAAAGGCTTCGGGTGTCACTTCATCCGGCGCGCAGTCGACCAGCAGACGTCCGATTTTCGTCGAAAGCTGAATATTGTCGCGTCCGAACCGTTTGATCGCTTCACCGAAGCGCATCTCGGACAGGCCTAGCCCGTATTGCGGTGCGGTGTCGAAGTAGCGGATGCCGCAATCATAGGCGGCCTGAAGCGCGGCCTGCGCATCGGTTTCTTCGACCTTGCGGTAGAGGTTGCCGAGCGGCGCGCCGCCAAAACCCATTCGGGTCAGTACGACGGGGTGCTTGGTGCGGTTGTTCAGGAGGATGGTGTCTGAAGCTTTCATGCGTGCACCCTTTCACCGCTGTCATAATCGAACAACCGCGCTTTTTCCGGGTTCACATCGATGCCGACCAATTCGTCCGCCTCCATGTCGAAATCCTTATCCATGCGCACAACCACATGATCTTCACCGATCGCGCAGGTAACAATGGTTTCATTGCCGGTCATTTCGGTTGAAAATATCCGCGCCTTCAACATTCCGTCCTCCGGCGCCACAAGATTGCAGTCTTCGGGCCTGAAACCGAACGACACCCGCTCTCGCGGAGCAAAGCGCTCGAGCGGAACTGAGCCGTCCCGGACCGCCACCGTGCCGTCCGCAACGCTGCCGGTCACGATGTTCATTGCCGGCGAGCCGATGAACCGGGCGACGAACCGGGTCGCCGGATTGTCGTATATTTCCTTCGGCGGAGCCACCTGCTGCAGGACCCCGGCATCCATCACCGCTACCCGGTGGGCAAGGGTCATCGCCTCGATCTGGTCATGTGTCACATAGACGGTGGTGACGCCGAGTTCGGCTTGCAGGCGCTTGAGTTCCGCGCGCATGACACCACGCAGTTTTGCATCGAGATTGGAAAGCGGCTCATCCATCAGGAACACCGATGGCGTGCGCACCATGGCGCGCGCGAGCGCCACGCGCTGGCGCTGACCGCCGGAGAGTTGCCGCGGCATGCGCTCCAGATAGTCCTCAAGGTGCACTTTTGCGGCCGCGGCCAAAACCGCTTTTTTCAACTCGTCCTTTGGCTTTTTCTGCAACTTCAGTGGATAGCCGATGTTCTCGGCCACCGTCATGTGCGGGTACAGCGCGTAGGACTGGAACACCATCGCCACATTGCGGTATTTTGGTAGCACTTCGGTCACGTCCCGGTCGCCGATCATCAATGATCCCTGCGTGATTGTCTCCAGTCCCGCAATCATCCGCAGTGCCGTCGATTTACCGCAGCCCGATTCGCCCAGCAGTACCAGGAACTCGCCTTCGGCGATGTCGAGATTGAGACCCTTGACCACCTCGAGCGAGCCGTAGGATTTGCGGATATCTTTCAGTTGTACGCGCATGACGGCCTACCCTTTGACCGCGCCGACCATGAGGCCGCGGGCGATGTGTTTTTGCAACAGGATGGTCATCAGGATGATCGGCGCGATCATGATGACGATGAGGACGGACATGTACCACCACTGCGGTCCGCGCGTGGCGTTCTGCGCCGCGACCAGCAACGGCATTGTCTGCGCATCCGCCGTCGAGATGAACAGCGCCAGCAGATATTCGTTCCAGGCAAGAATCAGCACCAGAAGGAAAGTTGCGGCAAGGCCGGGGCGGGCGAGCGGCAGCACGATGGTGGCAAAGATGCGGATGCGCGAGGCGCCGTCGATTTCGGCGCTTTCTTCGAGATCGATCGGAATACCGGCGAAAAAATCGCGCATCAGCCACACGACGATGGGCAGGTTGACCGCCATATAGGTGGCGATCATGGCGACATGTGTGTCGAGCAGGCCGACACGCTGGAACATCAGATAGATGGGCAGCACGGCCACCACCGGCGGCAGGATCCGGTTGGAGATGATCCAGAACAGGATATCGTTGTTGCCGAGCGAACGTTTGAAATGCCGCCCGAAGGATGTCGCGAAAAAGAAGAACAGAGCGAGCGCAATCACTGCCGTGATGTGCCAGGGCGTTCCGAACCGCGTGATTGCAAAGACAGTTGCGGTGAGCAGCACGATGAAACCCGCAACCGTGCCGATCTTGACATTGTACTGGATGCGCACCAGCGCATAGGCGGCAAGCGAGCCGATGGTGACGGCAAGCACCGTCGATGTCAGCGCAATGATGACCGAGTTCATATAGGGCCGCAGCGTGTCGTTGCCGAGTTCGACGAATATGTAGCGCCATGCATGACCGGATGGCTGATAATCGACAAATGGAATGAAATCCGGCCCGTCATTGACCTGAAACGGTAGTTTGAACGATGTGATGAACACCCAGTAGAGCGGAAACAGGACCACAATCGCCCACAAAATAAGGATCGCATAGGTAAGCAGCCGCGATGCCGGCGCCATTTCGGTGAGGCTCGGCGGTTCGAACATGCGCTGGAAGAGGCTGCGGTCCCTCATGCTTCGGTCTTTCTGGTCTTCTGACCGATGAAGTTGAAGAACGAGACGCAGGTCACTGTCGACACGAACAGCAATGTATAGCCGACTGCTGCGGATCCGCCGAGATCCTGGGTGCGCCAGGCAATGAAGGAGTGCAGTGTCAGCGATTCTGTCGCGATGCCCGGGCCGCCATTGGTCAGGACGTTCGGCAGGTCGATGATCTTGAAGGCTTCGATCAGCCGGATCAGCACGATGGTCGCCGCAACCGGCGCGATTGATGGCCATGTGATATCGCGGAAAATCTGCCAGCTTCCGGCGCCATCTATTTTTGCGGCTTCCAACTGGTCGCGCGGCATGTTTTCAACAGCCGCCAGAAGCACGATGAACATGAACGGCACCCACTGCCACGTATCACCGGTCAGAACCACCATGCGGGCGCTCCACGGATCGGCTGCCCAGGAAAACTCGCCAAGCCCGAACCATTGCCAGATATTGGCCAGCGGTCCGCGCTGCATGTCGGCAAGCATGCGGAACATGTAGGCAATGCCGACCGGCGTCACCATCAGCGGAATGAAGAAGATGATACGGAACGCATTGCGTCCGCGTATGGCCTGTCCGCATAAAAGCGCAAGACCAAGGCCGATGCCAAACTGCAGGCTGACGCCGACGGTGACGTAAAACAGCGTTACAACGAGCGAGCCCGGGTGGCCGCCGAAAACGGTTGCCAGTGTCAGCCACAGGAGCGCGATAAAAAGGCTTGCGGTGATCAGTCGGCCGATAAAGCCCGGAATGTTGAAATACCCGCCGGTGAAAAACCGAAAGAACCAGTAGGCAACGAGCGCCAGCGCCGCCGCAAAGACCGTCCATTCGAAGATACCAAAAGCATCGAACGTGCCGAGCAGGTGATATTGCTGCGATCCGTAGAACAGCTTCTTGAAATTGCGCAGTCCCACATAATTCAGGCTGAAACCTCCGGTGGCCAGCTTGAATTTGATCAGTGAAAGATAGGCTGAAATCAGCAGTGGAAAGATGGCAAAGGCGAGAAGAATAATAACAGCCGGCAGAACAAAGAGCTTGCCCGTTTGCTGGTCGATCCACTCCGCCAATCCGAATTTAGGCGGAGCGGGTTCAGTCCGGGAAATCGCAGCGGTTTGTGTCTGGGGCATCGATCAGCCGCTTTCATGGGCGTGTTCCAATCCCCGCGCCGCCTGGTGTGGGCGACGCGGGTTGTTCATTCTAGCAAAATCAGAGGCCGAGCGTTGAACGGTAGACCTTCAGCTGGTCCTCGACGCCGTTTTCCTCATTCAGCTCGTTCCAGCCTTCCTCGATGGCAGCGATCGTTCCCGCCTTGTCGAGTTCGCCGGCCAGCAGGCGGGCAATGGCGTTGTCGAGTACCACCTGCTGGTAGGCCTGGTTCTGCGGAATGCGCAGATCAAGCACCATGTTGGGGCTGTTGAGACTGTCCTGGATGGCGCCCAGATAGTCTTCCGCCGCCGCCTTGCTCATGCCGGCCTCTTCCCAAAGCTTGGTGTCAGCGAACTGCGACAGGCGATAGGGGTTGAAGCCGGTTTTGCCGACGGTCACATCGGCATTCGACTGTGCCGGCTGCGACATATGGGAGAAGAACGCATAGGCCGCGTCTTTCACTTTGTCGTCGGCCTTTGCATTGATACCACCTGACCAGCCACCGAAGGCGGCAAAGGGCGCCCGGTTTACACCGTTGATCGCATGCGGGCAGGAGTTGGCGTCACAGTCGACGAGTTCTCCCGACGACCGGTCAAGGACCTTCTTGGAGCCCGGCAGCATGATCGAGCCGACCTTGTCGGCGACACTGGAATTCTCCGGATCGATCGCCAGAGTGCCGATATCACCCCAGTCGACGGTCAGCGCGCATCGGCCCGATGTGAACAGGCCACGCGTATCGCCGACATCGAGATTGATCTCGTCCGGCGGGCCGAAGGCTGTTGTATCGGTGTAGACATCCAGCGCTGCACCGAAGGCCGGGTTGTTGACCAGCGGTGCCATGGTTTCTGTGTCGAAGAATGCGCCCTGAGAGGTGCCCTGCGACTGCAGGAACGATGCTGCAATCGAGTAGATCGCCCAATAGGCCTGCGCACCGCGTTTCTTGGAGATGCAGGATCCGTAGTCCGGCGAACCGTCGCCATTCAGATCCTTGCCGTGCAGTGCCTTGGCTGCAACGATATAGTCGTCCCAGGTTTCCGGGGCGGGGATGCCGTTTTCCTTGAAGATGTCGGAACGGTAATAGGCCATGTGAAAGTCGCCATCGAGCGTCAGCATGTAGGTGTCGCCGCCATATTTCTGCGAAAACTCGCGGAAAAACGGGGCGATATCGTCGGCCATCAGATCGCCGTCGGCCGCCGCTCGCTCGGTCAGATTTTCAAGAAAGCCCGGACCCACATAGTCCACGGCCCACTGCGGTGCAAAGACCGCGGCATCGATCGAGTTCGTTCCGGTCGCCCAGTCCGTCAGCAGTTTCGAATAAAGATCCGAGAAGGGAACCGTAATGATATTCACCTTGGCGCCGGTGGCCTTTTCGAAATCGGGTGCGCGGCGCTGCAGCGGTTCTGCAATCTGCGGGCCGGTGAAGGTCATCACATTGACGGTGACGCCATCAAATTCCCCGGCGCTGGCGGCCGATGCGGAGATCGCCAGCGATGCGGCTCCCGCAAGGAGCAATGCTCCCAGTTTTCGTTCATTTGTTCGTTTTGCCATTTTTTCCTCCCTGATTGGCACAGTTATGCGTTGTTGAAGAGTTCCGGTCGTTCACGTTCCAGCGGCTCCAGCCACCGGATGAGCTGTCCAAGATGTTTCGCGGTCGCCTCGCGCGCGGCCTTTGGATCGCCGTCGCGTATGGTATCAATGATGGCCGCATGTTCCTTGAGTGTCTCATGCACGCGTCCGGGCGAGGGCAGGATCAACCGTCGGGCCCGGTTGACCTGCAGCCAGGTGGTTTCAGCCAGCCCCGCCAGCCGTTTGTAACCGGTAAACGAGATGATCAGCGCATGCATTTCCTCATCTGCCTGATAGAAGCCGGGAATATCGCCGTCTTGCAGCAAAAGCTCCTGGAGGCGCAGGTTGCGGTTGAGCTGCGTGAGTTGTTTTTCCGTTCTTTCGACGGCGATTATTTCAATCGCGGCGAGTTCCAGTGCCGCGCGTATGAATGTGCCCTCGTGGATCTCTTCCATGGAAAACCGCGACACATAGGTTCCCGATTGCGGCACGATCTCGACAAGGCCCTCGGTGGCCAGCCTGGCAAATGCTTCCGACACCGGAGAACGTGAGACGCCAAGGTCTTCGGCGATCTCGTTTTTGCGAAGAATGTCTCCGGGCGCATAGTCAAGCGACATGATGGCGTCTTTCAGGAATTGATAAACCCGGTTCGCCAGCGAGCCGGATATTCCTTCCAGGCTTCTCATTTTCTTTTGATCGCGGGTTTCGTCTTGAACCATCTTTACTTCGCTTTCTAGAATGCTAACATGTTAGTTGACAATTCAGTGGCGTCAAGCCCTAAGATGAGGCAGAGCCAGATGCGCAACGCAATTCCCGTCCGGAGACGCAACCAGTATGAGCCGTCCAATGCCTGAAACCGTCCGCCTGAACGATGCCGACAATGTTGTGATTGCACTCTGCGACATCGCCAGGGGAGAGACACCCGCCAACGTGCCAGTGCCACTTCTGTCTGAAGTCGCGCACGGGCACAAGATCGCCAGCGCGCCCATTGCCGCGGGAAGCAATGTGGTGCGTTACGGCCAGATCATAGGGTATGCGAAATCCGATATCGTGCCGGGTGAGCATGTCCACGTCCACAATCTGGGCATGAGCGAACACACGCAGGATTATGCATTTGCTTCGAACAACACGCCGCTGCCGCCAATATCCGACGCCCGGACCTTCATGGGGTTTCATCGCGAGGACGGTCGGGTCGGCACGCGCAATTATCTGGGCATTGTCACCACGGTGAACTGTTCCGGCTCGGTTGCAAGGTTTATTGCCGAGGCAGCAAAACGGACGGGTCTTGTGGACGAGTTCGGCAATGTCGACGGTATCGTGCCGATTGTGCACGGCACCGGCTGCGGCATGTCTGGCCGTGATGAAGGCTATGCCACATTGTTTCGGACGCTTTCCGGCTACTCGCAGCATCCGAATTTCGCCGGAATCCTGCTCATCGGTCTGGGTTGTGAAGTCATGCAGATCCCGGATCTCGTCGGCAATCGCAAGATCCGCAGCGACGGCAATTTCCGCTATATGACAATCCAGCAGACCGGCGGCACTCGGCGCACCATCGACGCGGGTTTGAAAGAGCTGCGTGAAATGGCCGCGATCGCCAATGAAGCAACACGCAAGCCTGCACCCGTGTCGGAGTTGATGGTCGGCATGCAGTGTGGCGGTTCGGACGGTTATTCCGGCATCACGGCCAATCCCGCGCTTGGATATGCGTCCGACCTCCTGGTGCGCCATGGCGGCACGACGATCCTTTCCGAGACACCCGAAATTTACGGTGCCGAGCACCTGTTGACCAGGCGGGCGCAGACCTCCGAGGTTGGCCGCAAACTGATCGACCGCATTACATGGTGGGAGGAATATACCGCCCGCAATGGCGGCGAGATGAACAACAACCCGTCACCCGGAAACAAGCGTGGCGGACTCACCACTATATTGGAAAAGTCGCTTGGTGCGGTGGCCAAGGGGGGCACAGCACCGCTGGCCGAGATCTACAAATTCGCCGAGCCGGTGGACAAGAAGGGCTTCGTTTTCATGGACAGCCCCGGATACGACCCGTGTTCGGTAACGGGGCAGGTGGCTTCCGGCTCCAACATTATCGTATTTACCACCGGCCGCGGCTCCGTGTCCGGCTACAAGCCGACGCCCTGCATCAAACTTGCAACCAACAGCGAGATGTACGAACGCATGTCTGAGGACATGGACATCAACTGCGGCGACATCGTCTCGCAAGGCATCAGCATCGAAGAAAAGGGGCGCGAGATATTCGAGTCCTTCATTCGTGTTGCCTCAGGTGAGCACACCAGGAGCGAGGATCTGGGTTTTGGCGGAGAGGAATTCGTGCCCTGGCAGATGGGCGCGGTGATGTAGGTGACGAGAGCCACATTGATGATTGACGGTGGCTGAACCATACCGCGCACAACTCGCGAATTTGATCAACCGGATATTCACGCGCGATGCGGACGGGCCGGAAATCTCCTGCAGACATTTCTTCAGCGGTGCCGCTGCCTATGCCGACGACGACATCTTCATGTCGCTGTCGCCGGTCGGCCTTACTTTGAAATTGCCGGAAAAGGACTGCGCGGAGCTGATCAGGGCCGGTGCAGCGCCACTGCGCTATTTCCCCAAGGCTCCGGTGAAGAAAGGCTATGTGGTTTTACCGCCGGACTTGGCAGATGACGACGACGCACTTAAAGACTGGATCATGAAAAGCCTGTTTCACGTCCGGTCATAGTATGCATTGGGTGCAAGAGATCTGTATGTCGCCAGCCGGCCCGTTGGAACACACAATTTGGTAGCATTTTATGAGCGAACTGATCTTCTACGATTTGAAACAGATGGCCGGCCTTGCGCCAAGCCTGTCGACACAAGTGGCGCGCGATATGGGGCGGCGTATTGTTTCACAGACCTACGCTCCCGGAGAACTTGTTGAGGATGAAGGGGCGCTGGCGGAACGCTACAAGGTCAGCCGGTCGGTCATTCGCGACGCGGTCAAGATCCTTGTCGGCAAGGGATTGCTCGAGGTGCGCCGCGGTATCGGCACGCGGGTGCGGTCGCGCACCAGTTGGGGCCTGCTCGATCACGACGTTCTGGAGTGGTACCAGTCCGCACCACCCAATGGCGATTTTTTCCGCCAGCTGATGGAAATCAGGCTGATGTTCGAGCCCAAGGCCGCGCGCTGGGCAGCAGACCGCGCCACGGAAGAGGAACTGGCGCAGATCCAAATGGCAATCGAGCGCATGGAAGCTGAAAAGGGTTCGGCAGAGGATTTTGTCATTGCCGATGCGCTGTTCCACCGTTCCATATTGCGGGCCGCGCAGAATGAATTCCTTGTGGCCATGGAAGGCATCATCTTCTCCGCATTGCTGAGCAGCATCCGGCTGACCAACAAAGATCCGCGAGAGAACGCGGATTCCATTCCCTTCCACCGCGAGGTCTACGAGGCGATCGCTGCCCGCGACGGTGCCCGCGCGGAACAGGTCATGGAACGGCTGCTTGCCGATGCCAGCAAACGCCTTGGAGGGCGCCTCGAAGACGCCTGAACTGGGGGCTCTGAACCGAGATTTCGGCCAGCAATTGTCACCCGGCCGGTCGGAACGGTTTTCCGAGCGACGCCGGAAAATTGAGCACCAGCATTTGGCGGTTCTGCGAAATTATCACCAGCACCACGATTTTCGCCACATAGGGCAGTGACGACAGCACTTCCGAGGGAACGCCGGCACCAAGCGCCTGACCCTGCAGCTGCATGATCGTCATGCCGCCTAAAAGCCAGGCACCAAAAATGACCCGGGCCGGACGCCAGGTGGCAAACACCACCAGCGCCAGCGAGATCCAGCCGCGGCCGGCGGTCATGTCCTCGACCCACAGAGGCGTATAGGCGATGGAAAGATAGGTGCCGCCGACGCCCGCCATGGCGCCATAAACCGACCGCAAATCCGTAGATATGATTAGCCGGCTACCGAAAGCGTGCACCGTATTTAATTTTGCTATAGTCTGTTCGCAACGATAACGGATTGCGAAGACAAGTTCCTTGGATCTCCGGCAGTTGAAGACATTTATCTGTGTAGCGGAATGCGGATCGCTCAGTCGTGCTTCCGATCGGTTGCGCATCGCCCAGCCGGCGCTTTCCCGTCAGATCAAGCTGCTGGAACATCATGTTGGTGTACCGCTTTTCGATCGGCACATCAGGGGAATGGAGTTGACGGAAGCCGGCTCGGAGCTATTGCGCAGGGTGTCCGGCGTGGTGCGGCAGCTTGAAACGACCATGCAGGACATTCAGTCGACCCATGCCGAGATCAGCGGCAACGTGGCCCTGGCCGTGATGCCGACCATTGCCATGGTGATTGCCGCCCGGCTGGTCTCCAGGGTGGCCCGCGAGCTGCCGCAGGTCACGCTTCGTATCCGAGAGGGCTATTCCGTCGACATTATCGAATGGATGTAGCGTGGCGAAGTGGACATCTCCTTTTTATACGGACCGGCCAGCGACCTGCATCTTCGCTCCAAGGAACTGCTCAAGGAGGAGTTGGTCTTTATCGGCCCTCCCGGGTCTCTTGAGGCCAGCGGCGGCCAAATTGGTCTTGATGAGGTGGCGGACCATCCGCTTGTATTGCACGGTCGTCGTTACGCGATGCGGCGCCTTATCGAAAACGCCGCCAAAAAAGCCGGCACGTCCTTGACCATTGCCTATGAGGTCGATTCCTATTTTGCAACCAAGTCCATGGTGATGTCCGGTATCTGCCATGCCTTCCTGCCGCTCGCGTCTCTCATGGAGGAAGTGTCGTCGGGCGCGCTCGAAGCGCGCTCAATTGAGCCCGACGGCCTTTGGCGTGACGTCGTTCTCGGGCTGCCGTCGGAACGGTCGAACACCCGTGCCGCGAACGCGGTTGTTGAAATCCTAATGAGCGAAATCGCCATGATGATTTCGGATGGTGAATGGATAGCCCAACCCGGTCCGGATCTGCGCGCGATTACCTGACCTGTAAGACATCTAATTGGCTTCCGGATTGCGGTACTGCTCGTTGATCCGGCCGAATTCGGCCAGAAGGCGGCCGATGGCGACATGGACATAATAGCTGCCGGTTGCCGGGGAACCGCTTCGCAGTCCGAGTTTGATCGCCCGAACAGGTGACGCCGCAAGCATCAGCAGTGATTTCGCGATCGTCCCCAGCCGCCCCGCGGTGCCGGGCTTGCGCCGGTTTTCTATCAACGCCGAAATCGCGCCTTCGCGCTGACTGCGGGCAATCAGCCATGAGTGCGAAGTCCGTCGATCCGGTATGGCCTCAAACACCGGCGCTGTCGCGCACCAGGCAAACAGGAAGCCATGCTCGTTGGCACGGCTGTAGAAATCACTGTCACCACCGCCGATAAAATTGAAGGCCGGATCGAGATAGGGCATGGGCATTGATTCCAGAACCTGCCGTCCGATAAGCACATTGCCGGAGGAATACAGGATCGGCACCCGTCCGGTGCAGTCATAGGGCGGTGCGAAGACCGGGTGGCCATCCAGCTTATTAGAACGGTCGCTTTCAAAGACCGGCACCTGCGGCGCGCCGACAAAATCAACGCTGAAATGATCTGCGGTTTCGCACAGATTGCGCAGCCAGTGCGGATCGGCTTCCTCGTCGTCATCGATGACCGCTATCGCACTGTAGTTTGGAAATGATTCCCGCACGGTTCGCCAGCCGGCATTGTAGGCGTGGCAGTTGCCCCGTTGATGCGCAACAATGACAAGCCCGGGCAATGAGCTATCCCGCAAAAAGGTCTTGGCGGCCGCGGCGCCCTGCATCTGCTCGCCGTCGTTTTCCATAATGACGACGCAGACGGTCCGGTCGCATTCCTGAGCCGCGATCGACTGAAGGGTTTTTGTAAGCTGTTCGGGGCGCCGAAATGTCGGGACGGTAACGACGATGTCCACCGTTTCGGCATCGAGAGACGGAGATTCAAAGAAAAAACTGATGTCCGGACTGGATTTTTCCGTCATGTCGAGCAGCCTGTATAGTATCGGTAGCAATGCGATTGCCTGTATTTTAACGATACTGCCGCTGAATTAGCGAATTCATAACATCGGCGCCGCGACGAAGCGTTTCGAAGGAAAAAGTGCCTCTGACCGCCGCCTGCAGCGGCAATCCCCACCTTGTTGAGCGGATTATACACAGGCCTGGATCACAGTGTTTCGCATGGTAAAATATATTTCTTGCTGCGCCAAAAACTCATCTTAGAGTTAACAATTCCCTTACGCGACAACGGTTTCAGTGATGTTTGACGCGTGACCTCCAACCTGGCGTGTTGCAGGAATCATTGCCGCATTGGCTTCCGGTACACTCCGCGAAAGTTCTTCAAACGAATTTTGAAAATGGCTCAGGTCGTTTTCAGTAGTATGATGTCGCTGGGGAGGAGATTTTTGGAATTTCAGGCGTGATTCGCTAAAGGACGGCAACGCTGTTCGGGCCGCACCATGCTTTTCCAGGATCGCACAGCCGGATTGGGAGCCGGCTGACGAGCAGTTTTGCGTGCCAAACACCTTCATTGCATTTCTCAGTTCACGCGCGGCGTTATCGAGTCGGTTGTGTGCACTAGGAGTAGATTCAGCGAGCCACGCTTTTTGGGAGGAGCAGCAATGGCAGATGCAGATACCGGGTTAGGAACACCCGACCAACTTAGAGATCCGAATTACACACCATCGCTACACAAGGCGATCCCGCTGGGCATACAGCACGTTCTTGCGATGTTCGTCTCCAACGTGACGCCGGCGATCATCGTGGCCGGTGCTGCCGGATTCGGTTTCGGATCGAATTCGCCGGACTTTCCGCAACTGCTTTATCTGATCCAGATGTCGATGCTGTTCGCGGGCGTCGCCACGCTTCTGCAGACAATCACCATCGGACCGATCGGCGCAGCATTGCCGATTGTGCAGGGGACGAGCTTTGCCTTTCTGCCCATCATGATCCCGATTGTCGCCGGAAAGGGCGTCGATGGTCTGGCCGCCCTGTTTGGCGGTGTGATCATCGGCGGCGTTTTCCATGCGATACTGGGAACGTTCATCGGCAAGATCCGTTTTGCATTGCCGCCACTTGTCACCGGGCTCGTGGTGATGATGATCGGCCTTGCCCTGGTGAAAGTCGGTATCCAATACGCGGTTGGCGGTGTACCCGCCATCGATCAGCCCGAATATGGCAGCCTTTTGAACTGGTCGGCAGCGTTGTTGGTGATCATTGTGACGCTGGGACTTAAATTCTTCGCCCGCGGCATGCTTTCCATTTCAGCGGTGCTTCTGGGGATTATTGTCGGATATGTCTACGCACTCCTGGTGGGCATACTTTCTTTCGACGCCATCGCCGGAAGCTGGAACAATGCGGCCGCATTTGCCTTGCCGCAGCCGTTAAAATACGGCTTCGAGTTTTCCATTGCCGCGGTGATCGGGTTCTGCCTGATGGCCTTTGTGTCTGCGGTGGAAACCGTCGGCGACGTTTCCGGGATCACCAAGGGTGGTGCCGGACGCGAAGCAACCGACCATGAAATCCGCGGTGCGACTTATGCGGATGGTGTTGGAACCGCAGTCGCCGGCATTTTCGGCGGTCTGCCCAATACGTCATTCAGCCAGAATGTCGGGCTGATTGCCATGACCGGCGTCATGAGCCGCCATGTCGTCACTTTCGGTGCCATCTTCCTGATCATCTGCGGGCTCATCCCCAAGGTCGGGGCGGTCATCCGCACGGTGCCGATCGAGGTGCTGGGAGGCGGCGTTATCGTCATGTTCGGCATGGTGGTGGCCGCCGGCATGTCGATGTTGTCGGATGTCCATTGGAACCGGCGCAACATGGTCATCTTTGCCATAGCCCTGTCGATTGGCCTCGGTCTGCAGCTTGAACCCAAAGCGGTACAGTACACACACGACACAGTGCGCATCTTGCTGACTTCGGGTCTGTTGCCGGCGGCACTGATCGCCATCGTGCTGAACCTTGTCCTGCCTGAGGAACTGGCTGACGAATCGGTCGAGGAGGTATCCGGCGGCATGTCCGGCCATTCCACCGGGTCGATTCCGGCCCCTGAGGACAGCTGACCGAAACAGCAGCGAGAGCTCCGGTACCGCCGGGGCTTTCGCAATCTCGGCCACGGTATTTTGGACCGCAGTCGTCACATTGCGCTTTCGCCCGGTATTCACAAACAAGCTGAATACCGGGCGTTCATCTTTTTGGCCTATCTTTTGCGCCGGGTCTGACTGAGCTTTGGAGCGCATGGAAAGAAGCCAAATGCATCTGGTATTCGTCTCGTCACTGCTGCCTGTCGCAAACCCGGCATCGGGTTTTGACATTGCAAATCGCGTCATTCTGGATGCGTTGCGCGAGCGCGGTATCAAGGTCTCCATGCTTGGCTACAAATCGCCTGGTGCGGAACTCGCCGAGGCTGATGGTTGCGTCGTTCTCGGAGAACAGGAAATCACCACATCCAGAGTGGCAACAACCACCAAATTGCGCTGGCTGGCGACCGCACTGACACACCGAACAACCTTTTCGTCAGCCAAAATGCTGGCTTGTGGGACACAAGCATTTCTTGCCGGGCTGGCAGACCTGGCGCCCTTTGACGGGTTGGTTCTCAACTCCGTGCAACTGCCGGGCGCATTCATCAGGGAAATCGGCGAATACCCGACGATCTTTGTCGCACACAATGTCGAAGCGCGGTCTGCAGCTGAAAATGCCGGCAACAGCACCGGTGCTTTTGAACGGTTCCTGTTTGCTCGCGAAGCGCGTTTGATTGCGCGGCTTGAAGAGACGCTCTGTCGCCAATCCAGATTCGTTTGGACGCTATCCGAGGATGACAGGAAAACACTGGCTGGCGACGATGACAGCCGTTCTTCCACCCTGCCGCTCGTCACCACGATGGCTGCACCGGATCCGCTGCCGCGTGATCGGAACATTCGCTATGATATTGGATTGATCGGCAGCTGGAGCTGGCGACCGAACCGGATTGGGCTTGAATGGTTTTTGACGCAGATCGCCGGCAAATTGCCGCCCGAGACAAGTATCGCCATAGCCGGCGACCTTGCTGGTTTGCCCACGTACAACGACCACCCGGGGGTCAGGTTTTTGGGACGCGTTGCCGATGCGGGAGCGTTTCTTCGCTCCTGCTCCGTGGTGCCGTTGGCAAGTACGGCCGGGACCGGCGTGCAGCTCAAGGCAATTGAAGCTTTTGAGGCCGGTTTGCCTTGTGTTGCCACGAATATCGCGGTGCGCGGCATCGGGCAAGTGCCGCCAAATTGCACGGTAACCGATGATCCTGACGCATTTGCGAGAGCACTTGTCGAGAAGCTCCAGGACGCGGCACGCGGCAAGAGCACGGAAATGGATGGGTGCCTGTTTCACGCCCGTCAAAAGAAGATGCTGCTGGATGCCGTCGGCAGGGGCGTTAACGCAATTTGACAAAATAGTTCCCGTATCGGCCTGAAACTATGGGATTGCGTCAACAGACCGACTATCTTGATTGAAGATAGAATTCGGCTGTATAGCAGATTAACCAATGTCTACCGTTCAGCTGAATTTAGTACGAATATTCCTTGAATATTCAAGGAGTTGTGTGACAGATTGAGCTGGCAAACGGTTCCGCCCGTCGCAACTGACAGAGAAGCAGATGCAGCAGACCTTGGTTAATACAGAGTCCAAACCGGCGGGTCGGGAAATCCTTGACATTGACGTGGCCTGGCTTGGCTGGTCGCAGGCATTTGACGGCATCAGGCAGGCACTGTCGTCCGACCAACAGACCATCCTTGCATTCCTTAACGCCCACAACGCCAATATGGCGATGACAAATCAGCAATACCATGCGGCGCTGGAACGCTGCACGGTTCTGCCGGACGGTTTCGGTGTGGATCTCGCGGCAAGAGCGCTTTACGGGACGCCATTTCCTGCCAATCTCAACGGCACTGATTTTGTGCCTGCTCTGCTGACCTACCTGGTCAAACCGAGACGGGTGGCGTTGATCGGTGCACAGCATAAGGTTTTGTCCAAGGCGACCAGCATGTTCCAGCAACAGACGCCGTGGCATGAATTCGTCGCTGTTTCGGACGGTTACTTCGAAAAGAACAATTGCGGCACCGTTCTTGAAAAACTGGCGGCACTGAAACCCGATATCGTTTTGGTGGCCATGGGAAGCCCGCTGCAGGAATTGTGGATAGAACACAATATCGGCAAAGAGCACGGCAAAGTCGTCATTAGCGTCGGAGCGCTTTTCGATTTTGTTTCAGAATCGGTGCCGCGCGCGCCGAGTTTCATCAGAAAACTGCGCAGCGAATGGGTTTTCAGGCTATTTTGGGAACCGCGCCGCCTTTGGCGACGCTACATACTCGGCAACCCGCTATTTCTGCTGCGCGTGCTGCGGTACAAATATTCTCGCGCAAGACCGGCCGCCGCCTGACAGGCTTTGAATGGGCTACTCGAAAAACAAGATGCGCACAGCCGTGGTTACGGCATCCTATGCGGCGGACTTTGAACGATGCCGGTTGTTGTGCGACAGTATGGACGCGCGGCTCAAGGGCAGCTGGAACCACTATATCCTGGTTGAGCAGCGTGATGTCGCCCGGTTCAAAACGTTGCAGGACACGCGCCGCCATATTGTCGACGAGCGCGAGATACTGCCGGACTGGCTGCGTCCGTTTCCCGATCCCCTGACATTTGGCCGCCGCCGCATCTGGTTGGGACCGCGTGCCGCACCGCTGAGAGGCTGGCACGTTCAGCAACTGCGCCGGCTCGGTATGGGGCGGTTGCTTGAAGAGGACACGATTTTTTCAGCTGATTCCGATGTCGCCCTATTGCGTGACTTTGATCCGGCGGATCTTTGGGAGCGGGACCTGCTCAGGCTCTATCGTCGCGACAATGCAATGCCGGTCGAAAGGGTGGACCATCGGAGTTGGGTGAAAAGAGCCGACAGGCTGCTGGGTCAGCCGGAAAGGTCTGGTTCACCGCCATATCATGACTATATCAACACATTGATCGGCTGGCGCACCGACACTCTCGCCGCCTTGCTTGATCGAATCGAAGACGTTTCTGGCACCAACTGGATGCGCACTGTTGCCGGCAACCGTGCCATATCCGAATGCACGCTCTACGGCCGGTTTGTCGACAATTGCCTGAATGGCGCAGGGCACGTCCACAGCGCTGACGCGCTATGCCATGTCATGTGGTTTGCGAGCGGTCCGGGCTATCAGCCGGACCTTCGTTCATTTATCCAGCAGCTTGAACCGCACCAGATCGGCATCGGCATCCAGTCCTTTATCGGCTTCGAGCTGGGGGACATTCGCGAAATTGTGCTGCCTTGAGTTCATCGAACTTGGATGAACCTAGATCACCCGTTCGGCGGATTTGCGCAGTGCCGGATAGGTTAGTGCTGCCGAGAGCAGATAAAGCAGCAGGAAGACCCCGTTCAACAGCGGAGCCCAGTCACTGACATGGCTGTAGGTCACAAGCAGAGCTGAAAGCATCGCCGCTTTGGCGAGCCCGATGAGCGTCAGATTGATGGTACGGATGAAGGTACAGCCGGTCGCGTATAGCAGCTCCGACTGGTATTCAATGAGATTGCGCAATGCCGGCACCGCCACGACCAGGATGAGCAGCGGTGCGGCTTCAGCGACATTCTTGCCGAGCGCTTCTGGATAGATTGTCAGGAAGACGGCAAAGAACAGCAGCGCCGCCGTCGACGTCAGTGCGACACCGGCCTCGATCATGATGCGGGTATTAAGCGAGGCGACCGTGTCGCGCGAGCGCATGATCGCCTGCACCAGCATCATGTTGAAGGTGCGTACGGGCAGTGCCGTGAGGTCGACCAGCCGCATGATAATGGCATAGAGACCGGCTGTGACAGGCCCGCCGATACTCAGGACCAGCAGCTTGTCGAGTTCGGATTGCAGGTAAAACAGGATTTCGGCGCCGGCGACGGAGATGGAATCGCGCCACCGCCTCATATAAAGCGCCGGCGACCAGCGCAGGCTGTATCTGGGATAGAACACACCGAGTGCGACAACCATCACAATCGCGTTGGCAGCGAAGTAGTACCATGCCCAGATCGCGAGGCTTGGATTATCGAGAAGGGTAAACAGCAGAGCGGCGCTCGCGCGCGCGGCGAATCCGATGACAACCAGCATCGCGGCGCGCCCAAACCGGCCCATGCCGTTGCAGACAATCATGACGATCTCCGCAGACCGCCAGAACAGCGTCTCAGATACGATGATAACGCCAAATGTAACGGGCGTAATATCGGCTGAAAATACCAGAAAATAAGCGATTGTCGCCGCCACCACGACAAGCGGCACGGAAATGACAAGAGCAAGAATATAGCCGACTGAGTAGGCGCCGATCAGCCGCGGCTTGACGGTTGCCGCACGGTATAGCGGCGATGAAAAACCCAGTGCCGCAATCCGCGACAGCACGACCCCCATCGCGGATGTTGTCGCGAATATGCCGAATTCGGCGATCGACAGCGTATTTGCGATGGCGATGAAATAGGCAAGCGAAATGACGAGGCGGCCGGCAGAACCGCTGAGCGCCCAGATGTAGCCTCTTAAAATACCTATGTTGCGCTTAACAAATTCTAGCCAGTTTTGTGGCACTCTTGTCCACCGGATATCATAATTGGGTGAAGTGCGTAGACATGTCAGCAGATCACGGGGTTGTCGCCGCCAAAAGAACTAGCGCAAATTCCTTAACACGGCGTTCTGTTGTGGCCGGTGCCGGAGCGGCTGTTCTGGCCGGTGCCATGGCGCGTCCCGGCGGTGCCCAGGCTTCGCCGGTCAAGCGTCGCATACCCTACGGCGCGGCGCTTGAATATCAGCACTTCATCAGCGATGCCGACTACAAGGCTTTGTTCGTCAACCATTGCGATATGATCTTTCCGATGAATTCGCTGAAGTGGAGTCTGTTGCAACGCGCGCCAGGTGAATTCGACTACCTTCCCGCCGAAGGCATTGTTTCCTTTGCAGAAACGCATGGTCGCGGCACCTATGGCCACACCTTCGTGTGGTATACGGCGCTGCCTGCCTGGGTTGAAGAAATCGACACGGCCGCCAGAGCACGGCAGACTCTGATCGACCATGTGCGCAGTGTCGCGGCTCACTTTGCCGGCAGGGTGCCAAGCTGGGATGTTGTCAACGAGGTCGTCGCCCATGATCCGGTCAACGAAGGTCCGTGGCGCGACAGCCTGTGGATGAGGCTGCTTGGACCGTCCCATGTGGACACTGCCTTTGCCGCCGCCGCCGAAGCAGCACCAGAGGCTGAACTTGCAATCAACGACTACGATCTGGAATTTCGCGGTGCTCGCTACGATGCGCGCCGCAGGGCAACGCTGGATCTTGTTCGCCGGCTGCAGGACAGGAACCTGCGGATTGACGCGATCGGGGTCCAGGGACACCTTTATCCTGAAATTCCCATTGCCCATAAAGAATTTGGACGGTTTATCAAAGACTTGAAAGCGCTGGGAGTTGGTTACCGCATCACCGAACTGGATGTGATCGACTGGAAGCTGCCAATCAACCCGTCTGTCCGCGACGAAATGGCCGCTGAACATGTCGACAATTTCCTCGACGCCGCCTTTTCGGCGGATCTGCCCCGTTCGCTATCCACCTGGGGCCTGAGCGATCGTTATTCTTGGATTGCTGATGTCATGCCCCACAGAAGAGGCGCAAAGAACCGCCCGCTGCCGTTTGACGATCGGTTGAAGCCAAAGCCGATGCATGACGTAATTCAGCGCTATCTGGCGGTTTAACCAGGAATTCTCCCACAATTCGGGCCGGGATATGAGAGGATGGGAGGTGGATTTTGCGTCAATGAACGTTAACCAATTATTTCCCATGATTCTTTAGGTTGCGTTAGTCAGGGGCCGGCATTTATCCAGCCAGCGTTCGGAAGGTTTTTATGTTCGATCCGGATTCCAGCAAAAACAGGGGAAGGTGCAGGTCACTCCTCGACTACACGGATGACCGTACAAAGCCGTCGGCCGAGCCCCTTGGCGAGTCCGCTGAGGCGCTGCAACAGGATGCCCGGTTCACTGAATACGACCCCGCGACCACTGGCGATCGCAGGGCCACAAGGATTGAAGCCTTTAACCGCATGCGTGCAGAGACGGCCCCCGCCGCCAATGGTGACGACCCGGATACGGGGCCAACACGGGCACAGGCGGCAGACGACGCAAATGAGACTTATGCGCACCGGCGCGAGAATGCGTTCGACGATGCTGTCGCCGAACCGCAGCCCGCACCACGCAACACGACAAGTGGAGCGCTGATAGACCCCGTCGTGATGATTTCCACAGCCTGGCGTTATCGGCTGTTTGTCGTGTTCACCTCGATCCTCGGTGCGGCGCTTGGCGTGATGATGGCATTGTCGACTCCGCACAAATACGAGTCCGTAAGCCAGTTTGTTCTTGATCCGCGCGAATTGCGCCTGACCGATACCGATTTTCTCCCGCAATCCTACTCGGCTGATGCCATTTTGGCGCTGGTCGACAGCCAGGTGCAGATTGTCGATTCTAGCCCGGTGCTTCAGGCCGTGGTGGCCGATTTGAAGCTTGACGAGGATCCCGAGTTCAATGGCACTGTTGGCGGCGGCATCGGTATTGGCACCGTCACGGGTTTTATCCGCGGTCTTTTTTCCAGTCAGGGAGGCGGTGAGAGCAACCGCACATTTATGGCCGTTCAGTCTCTGGCGCGTGCGGTCAACGTCTTTCGCGGTGACAAAACCTTTATCGTTTATGTCGATGTGGCAACCGAAGATCCTGCGAAGTCTGCGCTGATCGCCAACCGCATCGTCAATGTCTACATCGCCAACCAGCGCAAATCACAGTCAGCGTTGTTTGAGCGCACCACCGCAGCTCTGACGCGGCAGCTCGATGAGCTTCGCCATGATGTCGAGATCGCCGAGCGGCGCGTGGAGCAGTACAAGGCTGACAATGATCTGGTCAATGCGGGTGGCAGCCTTATCAGCGACGAGCAGATCATCAGGCTCAACCAGCAGCTGGCACAGCTCAGGGCACAGAAGGCGGAAATCCAGGTGAAAGCGGAATCGGCAAGCAAGCTCGATATCGATTCGCTTCTGTCCGGCACCTCGCCCGAAATATTGCAATCATCGACGGTAAGCGAACTGCGCGGCGCATATGCCAGCGCCAAACGTGTATCCGATGCGCGCAGCACCAGCCTGGGTCCGCGCCATCCGCAGCGCATCGCCGCCGAGCAGGCGCTGAAGACGGCGCGTTCGGAGATCAGCAACGAACTGCGCCGCATCGTTGAAGCATCGCAGACGGAACTGCGGCGGATCATCCAGTCGGAACAGAAGCTGGCAGCGGACCTTGCGATACTCAAGAGCAAACAGGTCGCGACGTCCGGCGATCTGGTGCGGTTGCGCGAGCTCGAACGCGATGCCAATGCGACCTCCGAGATTTACGAATCGTTTTTGAAAAGAGCGCGCGAGACCCGCGAGCAGCAGAATCTCAATACCAGCAATATCCGGATCATTTCGGAAGCGACGCCGGCTCTGAGGCCTATCGGTCCCTCCCGCAAGATCATTGCGATCGCCGGTATGTTCGCTGGATTTTTCATTGGTCTGGCGGTCGCACTTCTGCTTGGTGCCTACCGCAGCATTTCTACCAGTTTTTCAAATGCTGTAAATTCTCGGCCTGGTCCGGTTGAAATGACGGCACCCGAGTTCGACGATTTATCGAAAGCCAATGATGAAGGCGCATCGGTCAAAGCGTGGCTTCAAGGTGACAACGTCGTGTCCGAGATCATTCCGTTGGAGCCTGCAAACGACGACGGCCTAGCGGACGAAATTCCTGTCCTCGACGACACCGCGCGTTATCCGCATGCCGATCTGGAAGAAGAGCTCGGCTGGGTTGATGATGCCGCTCCGGAAACCGCGCCTGAATATCAGGATTTTGATGAGGAAGCGGAGAGCATTCGCACTGATATCCGGCAGATGCGCGAAGCCGTCGCGCGTTTGAAACAGGCGCGGGAGCGGGCCGGGGCAGGCGGATCTCACGGCACCCGTTGACGATTCCGCGCAAACTTCCTGCGATTTGACAAAAAACGACGCTCTCTGACCATTTCATCCGCGCCAAATCTGCTTTATGCAACGATATGTGTTGACGACCCGGCACTTGACATTGGCTGGGTCGTCGAATCTTCGAATCTGTGGAGCAGCGGACATGGCAGCAGTAATCGACAAGGCAGCGGTAATCGACGGCAAAGCGGTTGCCGAAACCGTTATTGAAACCGTTAAAACGGCTGCTGCCGGCTTGAAGGACGCAAGCGGTGTGATACCCGGGATTGCCGTGGTCATCGTCGGCGAGGATCCCGCCAGTCAGGTTTATGTTGCCTCCAAGGGCAAAAAAGCCAGGGAATGCGGTTTCCATTCCGTCCAGCATACCTTGCCGGACACAACCAGCGAAGCCGATCTGCTGGCACTCGTCGACGAACTCAACAACGACCCGGAAATCCATGGCATTCTGGTTCAACTGCCGCTGCCGGATCACATTGACGACGGGCGTGTCATTCAGGCGATCAATCCCGAAAAGGACGTTGACGGTTTCCATGTGATCAACGCCGGCAAACTGACGACCGGAGAAACCGACACCGCATTTGTACCCTGTACGCCGGCAGGCTCCATGCTGCTGATCGAAAGCGTACGCGGCAAGGACCTGTCAGGCCTTACTGCCGTCGTCGTCGGTCGTTCCAACATTGTCGGCAAGCCGATGGCAAGTCTCCTGCTGGCCGCTAATGCGACCGTAACAATCGCCCACAGCCGTACCCCGGATCTACCCGCCGTGTGCCGCGGTGGCGATATTCTGGTTGCCGCCGTCGGTCGTCCTGAGATGATCAGGGGCGACTGGGTCAAGCCTGGTGCGACAATTGTCGATGTCGGCATCAACCGGATCCCGGCGCCAGAGCGCGGTGAAGGCAAATCGCGCCTTGTCGGTGACGTTGCCTATGCAGAATGTGCAGAAAACGCAGGCGCCATCACGCCGGTGCCAGGCGGTGTCGGACCGATGACGATTGCGATGCTGATGGCAAACACGGTTGTTTCAGCCTACCGCCATGCCGGCAGGACGCCGCCGACGTTCTGATTTTCAGTTCAGTTGTAAAGCACGCTCGCGCCCTCGTCGGCGCGGCCGGCAAGGGCACGGAAATTGGCGAAGAGTTCGCGGCCCATGCCGTGGCTGCTCTCCGAGATGTCAGCCTTGGCCGGTACGCGCGCCGCAAACTCTGCGTCATCGACGAGAACACTCAGCGTGCCCGATGCCGCGTCCAGCCTGACCATGTCTCCGTCGCGCAGCCTGGCGATCGGACCACCGTCCAGTGCTTCCGGTGTGACATGGATGGCGGCGGGAACCTTGCCGGATGCGCCTGACATGCGCCCGTCTGTGACGAGCGCGACATTGAAGCCGCGATCCTGAAGCACGCCCAGTGGCGGCGTCATCTTGTGGAGTTCCGGCATACCGACGGCCCTTGGCCCCTGAAAACGCACAACGGCGATAAAGTCGCAGTCGAGTTCCCCTGCCTTGAACGCCTGCTGGAGCGCCTGCTGGGTGGTGAAGATCTTCACCGGTGCCTCGACAACATGCTTTTCCGGCTTGACGGCCGAGATCTTGATCACCGACTTGCCGAGATTGCCGGTCAGCATTTTCAGCCCGCCATTGTTCTGGAACGGTTTGTCGACCGTCGACAGGATCTTGGCATTGGCGCTTCTGGCGGGCGCCGCTTCACGCGCCACCGTGCCATCGCTGTTAAGCTTGGGCTCGATGGCGTAATCGGTCAGGCCTTCGCCCCACACGGTGCGCACATCGTCATGCAAAAGCCCGCCCTTCAGGAGCTGCGAGATAAGATAACCCATGCCGCCGGCTGCGTGGAAATGATTGACGTCCGAGGGCCCGTTCGGGTAGACGCGTGCAAGCAGGGGTACGATATCTGAAAGCTCGGATATGTCTTCCCAGGTCAGCATGATGCCGGCGGAGCGCGCCATGGCAATGAGATGCATGGTGTGATTGGTTGAGCCGCCCGTGGCGTGCAGGCCGACAAGCCCGTTGATGACGCTGCGCTCGTCGAACATGACGCCCGCCGGCGTATATTCATTTCCAAGCGCCGTGATGGCCAGCGCCCTCCTGGTCGCTTCTTTTGTGAGCGCATTACGCAGCGGCGTGCCCGGGTTGATGAAGGATGCGCCTGGCAGGTGAAAGCCCATGATCTCCATCAGCATCTGGTTTGAATTGGCGGTGCCGTAAAAGGTGCACGTGCCCGGACCGTGATAGGATTTGGATTCCGCATCAAGCAGTGCCTCGCGGCCGACCTTGCCTTCCGCAAAGAGCTGGCGGATGCGTGTCTTTTCGTCATTCGGCAAGCCTGAAGTCATCGGTCCCGCCGGAATGAACACGGCCGGCAGATGGCCAAACGTCAGCGCCGCGATGACAAGCCCGGGTACGATCTTGTCGCAGACGCCGAGATAGGCGGCCGCATCGAACATGTTGTGGGACAGGCCGATCGCCGCAGACATGGCGATGACATCGCGCGAAAACAGCGACAGGTCCATGCCGGGCTGGCCCTGGGTCACCCCGTCGCACATCGCCGGAACACCGCCGGCAACCTGCGCGACGCCACCTGCTTCTTGTGCGGCCGTGCGGATCAGTGCGGGGAAGGTTTCAAACGGCTGGTGCGCCGACAGCATGTCGTTGTAGGAGGTGATGATGCCGAGATTGGCAGCCCGGTCGCCGGAGAGCGATTCCTTGTCCGACACGCCGCATGCGGCAAAGCCGTGTGCAAGATTGCCGCAGGAAAGTACGGAGCGGTTCGGGCCGTCCTCTGCCGCTTTGCGGGTGCGCTCCAGATAGACTTCGCGGGTCGGTTTGGAGCGCTCCACGAGGCGCTTTGTGATGGCGATGACGGATGGCTGTGCGGACATGATCTTCCTGCCGTTTGGGTGTTCTCAAGGTTACAAGTTCGCGTTCAGTTCGCGGTTTTCCGATGGTGCGAGCCATGGATTTGCCGCCGTTCTGTCAGGGCGTCCAGTAGACCTGGAGCGGATTTTTTGTCTGCCTTAAAATAGCGCGCACCGGCAGGTCCTCCACCGGGCCTGTCTTGAGCGCATTTTCAAGGACCGTATTCTTTTCACCGCCCTCGATATGCAGAACGGCAAATTCAGAGTTTCGGATGATCGGCTGTGTCAGTGTAAGCCGCATTTCGGGCTGGCCCGGCGCGCTGGCCGACAGCACAGTAGCCTTCTGGTCGGGATCGGTCACCGCTTCAAGCTCCGGACTTTGCGGAAACCATGAGGCTGTGTGCCCGTCAATTCCAAGTCCGAGCACCGTTACATCGGGCGGCTTTGCCAGAGCATCGATCTTGAGCGCTGCATCGACCGCGGCTTCCTGCGGTGTGAGCCCGTCGCAATAAAGCGGAATGAACTTGGCAAACGCCGCTTCGTTCTGCAGAAGCTGGGTTGCCACCAGACGGTGGTTGGCGCGCTCGTGCGAGGGCGGAACGAACCGTTCGTCGACAAGCACGACTGTCACCTTCGACCAGTCGATCTGCTCCTTGGAAAGGGTCTGGAAGAGCAACCGCGGGGTCGATCCTCCTGAAACCGCGAGTACAGCCTCGCCGTCGCGATGGATGGCATCCGCGAGCGTCGCGGCGATGCGTCCCGAAAGGGAGCCGGCGAGGATCTGGCCGGTCGTATAACGGTTAAACTGTGGTTCAGACATGTCCGTGTACTACCTACCTGCTTTCGTGCCAGGTCCGGCTGTCTCTTTCTATCAGTGCAATGGCATTTGTCGGACCCGATGTGCCGGCGGTGTATCCCTGGCAGGCCTGATCCGTTTCCTCCCATGCCGACAGGATGGGATCAACCCACTGCCAGGCGGCTTCCACTTCGTCGCGGCGCATGAACAGCGTCTGATTGCAGCGGATTACGTCCATCAGCAGCCGTTCATAGGCGTCGGGATTACGCACACCGAAACTCTCCGCAAAGCTCATGTCGAGCGGGACGTGGCGCAGTCGCATGCCGCCGGGTCCCGGATCCTTGATCATGATCCACTGTTTCACCGCCTCGTCAGGCTGCAGCCGGATAACCAGCTGGTTGGCGATGATCTGCCCTGCACTTTTGTTGAAGATGGAATGCGGTATCGGCTTGAAATTGATAACGATTTCAGAGACGCGCTGCGCCATTCGCTTGCCGGTGCGCAAGTAAAACGGAACGCCCGCCCAACGCCAGTTCTCCACCTCCGCCTTGATTGCGACGAAGGTTTCGGTGTTTGAATTCTCATCACCGAGCTCTTCCAGATATCCGTCGACCGCACCGCCGGCGGATGCACCGGCCCGGTATTGGCCGCGCACCGTCTTTTTGGTGGCATTGTTGGCATCGATCGGGCGCAGTGCCCGCAGGACCTTCAGCTTTTCGTCGCGCACCGCCTCTGCATCGTCCGACGGCGGCGCCTCCATGGCGACAAGACACAAAAGCTGCAGAATATGGTTTTGCACCATGTCGCGCAAAGCGCCCGCGCGGTCGTAATAGCCGACCCGGCCTTCAAGGCCGACGGACTCTGCAACGGTGATCTGCACATGGTCGATATGGGCCGAATTCCACAGCGGCTCATAAAGCGCATTGGCAAAGCGCAGCGCCATCAGGTTCTGCACCGTTTCCTTGCCGAGATAATGGTCGATGCGGAAGATCTGCTCTTCGCTGAAGGCCTGACCGATCGTGTCGTTGAGCGCGCGCGCGGTTTCGAGATCCCGCCCGATGGGTTTTTCAACCACAATGCGCGTGTTGTCCGTAATCAGGCCATGGCTGTGGATACGGTTGCATATGTCGCCGAACAAGGACGGGCCGACCGCAAGATAAAATGACCGCACACGGTCCTTGCCATCGGCCAGAAGCCCGCCAAGGTCGTCCCATCCGCCATCCTTGCCGGCATCCACCGGGACATAGTGCAGCCGGTCGAGAAACCGTTTGACCTCGTCTTCGTCGAACTCGCCGCTTTTCAAATGCTGCGACAGCGCATCGCCGGCAAACTGACGATAGGCTTCGTCCGTCAGGTTCGATCTGGAAGCGCCTATTATGCGGGTCGGTTCCGACAGCTGCCCGGCGATCTGCCGGTGATAAAGCGCCGGCAACAGCTTGCGTTCGGCAAGGTCGCCGGTGCCGCCAAAAACGACAAAGTCAAAGGGTTCGACAGGAATGGTCTGACTGCTCATCGGCCGTTCGCTCGCACTGCAGGAAATCTGGGTTCCTCATAATCTAATCGATTTAAAAAAGCCAGACCTATTATTTCCGATCGGCTTTTGTGTGCGGTTGGCAGGTTAACGTGACGGTGGGGCAACGACAATGCATTCGCCCGGTTTGTAGCTCCTGTCAGGCAGGGAACCTTTCCCGTTTTACCGTGCGCAAGGGCTAGCGGTTTGAAATCCGGTACGCCGGTTGTTGCTACGCCAGAACCCGAAGCATCCTGTAAATGCGGTGTGTACGTCCGGATCTGAAATAGTAATTTGACACTCATATTGCCTTCAGGCATGTAACGATATTCGAGCATGGAAATGGTATTCCGGCGCATGTAAGGAACCATATCTCCTTACATTCAAATTCTTAATATACAAATTTTGTGAAAACCGGCGGTCCAGGCATCATGATCATCAACGATCTGAAACTAATATATATATATATACATATTCCCAAAACGGGCGGCACAAGCGTGGAAAAAGCTTTCGCGTGGAAGACTGAAAAAGCCAAGCAAATAGATGACCCATTCAAAACGGACCGCGTGGATATGGAAACTGAGTACCACCTGCCCGCAGGGTTGTTGAAAAGAAGTTTTCCTGATCGCTACCAGGACTATTACTCGGCCTGTTTTGTCAGAAATCCATGGGATTACGTCACCTCATGTTATGCTTGGCTGCGCTTTTACAGGAAAATACCTCACGAGTTTAACGATTGGGTAAAACGGGGATTTCTGGATACACCCGAGCGTGAGATGAATATCTTCATGAAGCCGAACCAATCGGACTGGATCACAGATGAAAATGGCGAGATCATCGTTGACTTCGTCGGGCGCTTTGAAAATATGCGGCAGGATTTCAAAAAAATCTGTCGCAAAGTCGGTGTTCGAAAAAAGCTGCCACACATTAATCGATTCAAGCGTGCGCATTATTCGACGGTCTACGACGACGAAGCCAGAGATATAGTCGCCGATTGGTACCGCAGAGATGTGGAGCTCCTGAAATACACCTTTGAAGAAACAACGCCCCTTACGCAGACAAAGATCTCCAAAATATTGAAGATCGACCGTCTTGTATATTACAAATACCCGCCCATCACACGAACACGAGGGGCTGCCCAGTCCTGACAAGTTCTTTTATGCTGGCGCGACTGCAAGTTGGACGTGCAGTAGAAAGGTGCCGGATACTGATACCGGCTCGGTCAATCCATGACTGTTGCCCCTGCCTTTACAGTCAAATTCCAATCTCAAGATACCTGCAACCTCTTGTGTTGAGTTGTATCAGCGGTTCTTATGGGTCCGTTACGAACTCATTGAATGGCTGGGTCCAGTTTGTGAGATTGTTTCGTCTGATACGTGTTCTGCCTGTTGTTGTCCTGCTTTCCGGTTGCGCAACATCCGACCGGGTGCCGAAGGACTATAGCGGGCCTACTGTGGTGAATGCAGGCAGTTCCGGTGGCGTCGAACCGCAAAAAGCAGACTTGTTTTATTTGTACAAGATCGATGACAAATCGATCGACAATATCGCCTACAAAACCGAACAAACTGGTAAGCACAGCGGATTCAGCCTCAAGCTCTACACGGTTGAAAGACAAGTGCAGATACAGCCGATGAAAGTTTTTCTGGCCGGCCAAACCTATTGTGCTGCGCCGATCGGGGAGTTGTTCAACGAGGTTTACTCGGTATCGGGTGCCGTGGATTTCACACCGAATGCCGGTGAAAAATACGTGGTACACGGCGTATTGGGAAAGGACTATTCCGCTGTCTGGATCGAGACTGAAGGCGGTCGCGTTGTAACCAGAAATGTGAAAAAACGAGGGTAGCGGCAATCGACTTCGGCTTCGCAATAAACTCAGGAGCATACGGTGTCAGCATGAGTCGATTTCAGCAGAAGATCAAAACCGCCTCTGCCGTTCTTTTTGGTCTGATTGCTGCTGCTGCCGTTTACGTTTGGTGCGGTGACATGGTGGTCCGCCGGCAGGAAGATCAACGAAGAAAATTTGAAGCGCAAAAAATAGCAGCGTTCTTTGGACTCCATACCAAACCTCTTCGATAATCCATTTGGTATCCTGTGGCCGGTTGTCGCCCATTTAGCGCTTTTACAGTTCCTGTTCCTGATGGTGTCGATCCGCCGTCAGCAGGCTGCAAGGCAGAGTGATTTCCACATTGATGAGCTGGCGCATGCGGGGCTTGAACCGGAGATCTCCCGGCGTTGGGCCCGAAATCTGGACAATCAGTTCCAGGTGCTGATGCTGTTCTGTGTGCTCGTGGCCATGCTTCTTGCTGTTGGTGTGGCCGGTGTGATGCAGATCACCCTGGCGTGGTTTTTTGTCGCCGGGAGGTTTCTGCATACTGCTGTGCAAACCCAGACCGACAATGTCGCATTGCGTGGCAAAGTCTTCATGATCAATTACTTTGCGTTGAGCATGATATGGCTGCTCTTTCTGGCACGATCATTCGGCTGGATTCATTGACATCCACATAATGAAAACCCAACTCCTAATAGACAGGAGTTGCTGAATGGCTATCACTTGGGCTCAGCGTTTGAGAAACCTGCGCGAAACGCTCGGCCAGGAACCGACCATCGACGAGCTCGTGGACGCCGCTGTCATTCATCAGATGACGCCCGGGGCAGAGATTTCCGAGGAAGACAAAACAGCCGCACTCTTTGTGCAGCAGAAGGCGCAAATCGGCACCATTTACGCAAACCGCCTTTCGGATCCCAATGAAGACCACCGTGTGCAGCGCAAATATTACGAAAATGTGCGCAATGAAATACTTGTCCTGTTGGACGGCATTGACGACGAGTCCTATCGCGGATTTGCCGCACACTGCGGCATCAAAATGTGCATCGCCGGCGGAGATGATGTGGTTGCCAAAGCACTGTTGGCCGGGGTCCGGGACGAAACCACCAGAGAGCAAATAATTTCTGATGTGCCCCGCTTTTCGGCGACCGGCGGTACAAATTCATCCTCATGACGGCAGGAGCACCCGGCTCCTCACACATTGAGCAGCAGGTACTGCCGCTCCCACGGACTGATCACTTCCATGAAGGTTTCGAATTCGCCGCGTTTGACGCCGGCATAAATGTCGATGAAGTCGCTGCCGAAGACCTCGATAAAGGCCGGTTCGTCCTCCAGCAGTGACACCGCCTCCAGAAGGCCGCGCGGCAATTCCAC
Organism: Hyphomicrobiales bacterium; assembly: GCA_024244645.1. Lineage (GTDB taxonomy): Bacteria > Pseudomonadota > Alphaproteobacteria > Rhizobiales > Rhizobiaceae > Hoeflea_A. Next base: position 20,061 of record JAAEOH010000118.1, on the reverse strand, counting down.
CGTGGTGCCTTCATTGGCAGTCGTCGCGGTGGGGCCGTCCGGCACCACCTCGCGCACCATGCCGAGCCAGCCGCAGGCAAGCGAGGCGGCAATGGCGAGATAGGGATTGGCGTCGGACGAGGGCAGCCGGTTCTCGACCCGCCGCGCGGCGGCGTCGGAATTTGGTATGCGGAAGGCCACGGTGCGGTTGTCATAGCCCCAGGCGTTGTTGACCGGACAGGCCATATCAGGCGTCAGCCGCCGGTAGGAATTGACATAGGGCGCCATCATCACCAGCGCCTTCGGCACGAAGTGCTGCATGCCGCCAATAAAGGAAAAGAACCTCGCCGAGGGCGAGCCGTCGGCATTGCAGAAGATGTTGCGGCCGGTCTTCAGATCGCTCACCGACTGGTGAATATGCATGGCGGATCCCGCCTGGCCCTGCATGGGCTTGGCCATGAAGGTCGCGTACATGCCGTGTTTGAGCGCTGCCTCGCGCAGCGTTCGCTTGAACATGAAGACCTGATCGGCAAGTTTCAGCGGGTCGTCGTGCCGCAGGTTGATCTCAAGCTGAGCGGGGCCTTCTTCGTGGATCAGCGTGTCGATCTCCAGCCCCTGGCCTTCGGAAAAATCGTAGATGTCGTCGATCAGTTCGTCGAATTCGTTGACGCCGGCGATCGAGTAGGACTGACCGCCGGCAATGGTGCGGCCCGAGCGGCCCACCGGTGGCTGCAGCGGATAATCCGGGTCGTCATTGAGCGCGATGAGGTAAAACTCGATCTCCGGCGCCACTGCTGGCCGCCAGCCCTTTTGCTCGTAAAGCGAAATAACCCGCTTCAGCACATTGCGCGGCGCGTATTCGACGCTTTCGCCCTGCGGTCCGACAATATCGCAGATCACCTGCGCCGTCGGATCGCTCTCCCAGGGAACCGCCGACAGCGTTGAAAGGTCCGGCATCAGCTTGAGGTCGCCATCCTGCGGGTCGTAGCGGAAATTTCCGGTCTCATCCGGATAGGCGCCCGAAATCGTCTGCCTGTAAAGCGCCGACGGCAGCGAAAGCGATGTGTTGGAGGTGAATTTCGACGTCGGCATCATCTTGCCGCGCGGCACCCCGGCGAGGTCCGGCGTAATGCACTCGATATCCTCGATACCGCGCCATTTGAGCCAGCCATTGACCTGCTTCCAGTTTTCAACGCCGCGCTTATTGTCTACATAGGCGGGCTTTCGGTGTGCCTTTTTGGCGTCGCCGGATCTCGATGCGGACGCCTTGTTGGATTTTTCGGCCATGAATTGCTCGTCGACAGAGTTGTATCCCGGTTCTCATAGAGCAACGCGAAGCTATTTGAAACCGCCTGTGATGAAGCCGCCTGCGTGCGGCATGCAATGCCATCCGGGCGTGGCCTGTGTGCCGGACCCGGTCACCACGCCGGGGGCGATCTGATGCGCCGGTTTGATGTCGTCATTCTTGGCGCCGGGGCGGCTGGCATGATGTGCGCCATCGAGGCGGGCCGGCGTGGCCGCAAGGTGCTGATCATTGATCATGCCAAGTCGCCAGGCAAAAAGATCCTCATCTCCGGTGGCGGCCGCTGCAATTTCACCAACATTCACACCGCGCCCGGCAATTTTCTTTCGCAAAATCCGCATTTCTGTAAATCGGCCCTCAGCCGCTACACGCAGCATGATTTCACCGCGCTGATCGAGCAAAGCGGCATTGCCTATCATGAAAAGGCCCTTGGGCAGCTGTTTTGTGACGGCTCTTCGCGCCAGGTCATCGACATGCTGACCGGACATATGCGCGACGCCGTGGTTGAACTTTCAGTGGCGACGCAATTCGAGGCGGTGGAAAGGCAGAGCGACGGGTTTGCCCTCCGGCTGTCGAACGGCCCGATTTATACCGGCGCGCTGGTGGTCGCGACCGGCGGCAAGTCGATCCCCAAAATGGGTGCGACCGGGCTCGGCTACGCCATTGCCGAACAGTTCGGGCTGGCCTTTACCGAAATACGGCCAGCGCTGGTGCCGCTCACCTTCGACCAGCGGCTGCGCGATCGCCTCAAGCCTTTGTCGGGCGTGTCTGCGGACGCCATTGTCAGCTGCAACGGGACAGCATTTCAGGAGGCCATGCTGTTTACCCACCGGGGCATCAGCGGGCCGTCGATCCTGCAGATTTCGTCCTATTGGCGCGAGGGCGATGAAATCACCCTGTCACTCTTGCCCGGCAAAGATCTGTTTGCCCTGCTGCGCGCAGCCAAGGCTGCAAACGGCCGCCAGTCGGCCCACACGGCGCTGGCGCACCATGTGCCGAAGCGGCTGGCGCAGATTGTCTGCGAAGGGATCGGCACCAACGGCAAGATGGCGGAAATGCCCGATCGGCAGCTGCGGCAGATTGCCGATGCCGTGCAGCGATGGCGCATCAAACCCACCGGCTCGGAAGGCTATCGCACGGCCGAGGTGACGCTTGGCGGCGTGGATTCGGCGGGGCTCGATTCGAAAACCATGCAGGCGAAAACCGTTCCGGGACTTTATTTCATCGGGGAAGTGGTGGACGTGACCGGCTGGCTCGGAGGCTATAATTTCCAGTGGGCCTGGTCGTCCGGCTGGGTCGCCGGGCAGGTGGCCTGAGATGCAGTGTAGCGTTGGCAGGACCGGTTGGGAGGTTCAGAATCAACCGGTCCGACCTTTAGGATCCCTAGGAACCCTGTGTAACGATGACCGGAATAAGCAGGTCACCCCAGTTGCCTTCACCGCCATGGTGGCGGGCGGAGCGCACAAGTTCCACCGATACACCCGCATCGACGGCCTTCATCACGGACTGGTTCAGCCTGTGCAGGTCGTTGGCAACCATGCGGATCGCAGCCTGCTGGTCTGTGGTCATGGAAGAGGACTGTTCTTCAGCCCGTTCTTTGACGCGTGTCTGCGGTGCCATTGTGGTGTCTCCTTATCTGGCGATTGCAGGTGGTAGATGGAATGGACAGATAGGCCCCGGCCGCCTATTCGGCAGCCGGCTTGAACTGGGCGGTCTCGGTTGATTCACCCATTGCAGTCGTTGAAGACTGGCCGCCGGTAATCGCCATCGAAACAGCGTCGAAATAACCGGTTCCAACCTCGCGCTGGTGCTTGGTTGCCGTGTAACCGTTGGCTTCGCCGGCAAATTCGGCTTCCTGCAGCTCCGAATAGGCCGCCATCTGGCGGTCCTTGTAGCCGCGGGCGAGTTCGAACATGCCGAAGTTCAACTGGTGGAAACCGGCAAGCGTGATGAACTGGAACTTGTAGCCCATGGCGCCGAGTTCCCGCTGGAATTTGGCGATCGTCGCGTCGTCGAGGTTCTTTTTCCAGTTGAACGACGGCGAGCAGTTGTACGCCAGCAATTGATCGGGATGCTCGCGACGAACGGCTTCGGCAAAGCGTCTTGCCTGATCGAGATCGGGCTTCGACGTCTCGCACCAGATGAGATCAGAATGCGGTGCATAGGCGATGGCGCGGGCGATGCACGGCTCAAGACCGTTCTTGACCCGGTAGAAACCCTCTGCCGTGCGGCCGGCTTCATAATCGACAAACGGCTGGTCGCGCTCGTCGACATCGGAGGTCAAAAGCTTCGCGGCCTCGGCATCGGTGCGTGCGATAACCAGGGTCGGCGTGCCCATGACGTCGGCGGCGAGACGCGCGGCGTTGAGGTTGCGGATGTGGGCAGCGGTCGGGATCAGAACCTTGCCGCCGAGATGGCCGCACTTCTTTTCCGATGCAAGCTGGTCCTCGTAGTGGACACCGGCAGCGCCCGCTTCGATATAGGCCTTCATCAGCTCGAACGAGTTGAGCGGTCCGCCGAAACCGGCTTCCGCGTCTGCGACAATCGGCGCAAACCAGGTATCGACGGAAAGCCCGTTGCCTTCGGACGTTTCAATCTGGTCGGCGCGCTGCAGCGTACGGTTGATGCGTTTGGCAAGTTCGGGTCCGGCATTGGCCGGATAGAGTGACTGATCTGGGTACATGGCCGACGCAGTGTTGGCGTCCGCGGCAACCTGCCAGCCGGAGAGATAGATGGCCTTCAGGCCGGCGCGGACCATCTGCATCGCCTGATTGCCGGAAAGCGCACCCAGCGAATTGACGTAGTCGTCATTGTGGATCAGCTGCCACAACCGGTTTGCGCCCATTTCGGCGAGCGAATATTTGATCTGTACGGATCCGCGCAGCTTTTGAACGTCTTCCGCCGTATACGGACGGTCGATGCCGTCAAAGCGGCCTTCAGGTGCGCTGGGAACCAGGTTGTAAAAATCAGTCATGCCGATCTCCGTTAACTGAACTATTGGGCTTCAATTTTCCTGAAGCTGCATTATTCTTGGGATTTATGTGACTGTTTTTACAATGCAGCGCACAATTTTGATAGAAAATTCCGCAAAAACAGTGCCATAAAAGGGTCATGCTGTATCAATTGTGACAAATCGCTGTTGTAAATTTGTAAAAATTGTAATAGCCTGAATCCGGTAAATTTTGTCAAACATTGTAAATTTGTCATGGCCGAACAGAAAATCTTTGCCGGGCCGCGCCTGCGCCGCATCCGCAATCAGCTCGAACTGACCCAGACGGCCATGGCCGAGGAACTGGGGATTTCGCCCTCCTATCTCAATCTGATTGAACGCAATCAGCGGCCGCTGACGGTCCAGCTTTTGCTGCGGCTGACCTCGGTCTACAAGATCGATCTGGAAGAGTTGCAGGGCGAAACAACCGGCACGACCAGCGCGCTGAAGGAGGTTTTTTCCGATCCCCTGCTTGCTGAAGCACTGCCGGGTGATCAGGAGCTCATCGAGGTAGCAGACGCTGCGCCCAATGCCGCCGTCGGCATCGTCAAGCTTTATCGCGCCTACAAGGAAACCCAGTCGCGATTGTCGGGCCTTTCTGAGCTGCTGGCGCGCGAGGGTCACACCACATCCGTTTCAAGTGCCAGGCTGCCGGTCGACGAGGTACGCGAACTCTTCGAACGGCGTCCCAATTTCATCGCTCCCATCGAGCAAGCCGCTGAAGCGTTCCACGACGCGCTGAAACCGGGTGAGGACCTTGCCGGCGCATTGCGGGCCTGGCTTGCGCGCGAGCACGGCATTGTCGTGCGGCTCTTGCCGGTGCACACTATGCCCAATTGGCGGCGGCGTTACGATCGGCATTCGATGCGTCTCTTTTTGTCTGAACGGCTGTCACCTTTTGACCAGCTGCGGGAAATGGCAGTTGAGGTTGCGCAGCTCGCCTTTCGCGATCCGATCGTCAGCGAGCTGGAGCAATTGGATTTTTCTTCCGACGAGGCAGGCCGCCTCGGCCGGTTTGAGATTGCCCGTTATGCCGCCCATGCCTTGATGATGCCATACGGTGCTTTTCAGGCCGCGGCCATGCGGGTCAAATATGATCTCGACGTCCTGCGCTCGCGTTTCCACGTGTCCTTCGAGCAGGTAGCTAACCGGGTGACGATGCTGCAGCGGCAGGGCGCGTCCGGCGTTCCGTTTTTCATGCTCGAGATCGACAATGCCGGAAACCGCTTCCGGCGTGCCGGCGCGCGCGGTTTTCCGCAATCGCGCTTCGGCGGCGCCTGCCCGAAGCTCAACATCCATGCAGCCTTCACCCAGCCGGGGCAGATTTTTGTCGACACGGTCGAAATGCCCGACGGTGCAGAGTTCCTGATCCTTTCGCGCACGCTGGAAGGTCCGCAAAGCGCCTTCAATGAAAGGGTGCGCCGCACCGCCATCATGGTCGGATGCGATGTCGGTTTCCGTGATGAAATCGTCTATGGCAGTGCGGTGACGGGCACTGGTATGCAGCCGACGCCGGTCGGGCCTGCCTGCCGCCTGTGCGAACGCCAGGGCTGCCTGTCGCGCGCCGAACCGCCGCTTGCCCGCCCCTCGGGCCTGGATGAGATGGTGACAGGCTTGAGCGCTTTCGATTTTCAGTAGAAAAGAAGAGTGCGGTGTGGATTTTGTGCCGTGAAATCAACCGGTCCAGCACCTGTGATAGAGTCAGGGAGTAATCCGGTTCGCGTCGAGCGTTGCGAACAGCAAAAGGAACGATAGTGAAAACCGTGCAGTGCGCCACACATGGTGAGCAGGAAGAAACCTTCGTCTGCCAGCATATCGTTCAGGGTCTGCGGGACAACGTGCCCAATGGATTTTGGTGGCCGTCAGATTCAGATAAAACCAGGCCGGATGCGTGGTGCACCTTGTGCAATGAATTGGTCACCGACGCGGGAGGGGAATGGACTGATGAGGTTCTTGAAATCGTGCAGGTTAAACTTCTTTGCGGCGCTTGCTACGACCGCGCCAAGGCGATGAACTTGCAAGGCGAGCCTTGAAGTTTGGTCGCGTATGCACCAATCGGAAGCTACAGACATCCAGCGCCATAATGCCCAACTATGTCTTCGACATTGCCATCTTTGCTTTCCCATCGAATTACCCACATCAGCAAGCAGACAACCTCAGACTTTTCAAACCGAGCAACCTGTTTATTCTCATCAACATCGAATCCTTGTGCTTGTAGCTGGGTGACCAGATCGGAGACCGTGGTTGGCGGGGGAAAAGCGGCTTTGACCCGTTCATCGAACTCTCCGCTCGCTTCTTCCCAACTATTGGAAGGTAGGTCACGACCGAGTTCGGGAATATTCTGAACAGAGTGTGCCGACGGGGAAGCGCATGCAGATGCTGACAAAGCAAGCGCAAGGCAAAGCAAACATCTGGCAACGTGCTTCAATACGGGCTCCATACAAAACATGCGGAATCCAATACTCTTCTGTTTAGATCTCATCCGCATCCGCTGAAATTCCGGCTGGAATCAAAATTCATACGTGTTTATCTTTTGATTGCAATCTGTGTTTGTTAATCAGCGGCAGCCGTTTCCATTTCCCGGATTTTTGAAATTGTTTTTTCGACCGAGCGCAACAATCGATGACGACGATCGGGAATGGCAGCTCGAATGCTGGCAGTGGCTGCTGGAAAATCTTGGCGGTATGGATGCCCTGAGGAGTTACAAAACCCTCATCCCGTCCAGTTCGGATTTTCCGAGATCCGGTAAATCCGGGTTTGATCATGCCCAGCATGTTTTCAACCAGGTGGCAGCCCATTTTCGATTGGAGCCGTCATCTTTTGATCTCCGCGAACAGGAAGGAGAAATTGATCCGGTTGTCGCGCCGATGGCTGTGGTACAGAACGCACCGCTATCGCCGCTAGGTACTTATTCGATGGCCCAGGATGGTTTGCATCAGGTTACCTACTCACCCAACGCCTTAGCGGATCTGGAGGGACTGATCACCGCACTCGCGCACGAGATCTGCCACTCGGTCCTGCTGGGAATACCGACGGCTCCGCCCGGCGGTGATGAAGCCGAGGAGTTCGCAACCGATCTGGCGGTGGTGTTTTTCGGATTTGGAATTTTTGGCGGAAACAACTCGTTTCAGTTCTCGCAATATAGGGATGACGCAACCGGCACACAGGGCTGGTCGACACAAAGAGTCGGCTATCTCACTCAGAACGAATGGGGATTTGCACTTGCTGTCCGTGCCGTGCTTCTCGAAGAGAACATGGCAGACATTGTCAAATACTGCACCGATGGCCTGGCGGTGAATGTAAGAAAGAACGTCAAATTCTTACAAGAAAATCCGGATTTTCTGACTGTGCTGGAATAAGGCAACCGATCTCGCCCTCGCTGATCACGCTTTTGGAAGTTGCCTGGCCGCGAGTATGGGAAACTGGCCGTGCGCGGTGGCTGTCAGCTTTCCATCGTTCCAGATCTCACATTCCATCGTTGCGATCGCCCTTCCCTTGTTTTTTACTATGGAATTGCAGGTGATCATCCCGGAAATCACCGGTCTGAATTAGCTGATTGAGCAATTGATGGTCGCGCAGGATTTGCCCTCATCCAGCATCCGATAGAGGGCTGCACCCATGCCGGTATCGGCAAGAGCATATATTACGCCACCGTGCACGACATTGCGCGGATTGAGCAATTCCCGCCGAACAGTGATCTCCACCCGGCTTCTGACTGACGATTTCAAACCCGATCAGCTCTGCGTATGGATGCGTCATTTGCTACCCTTTTTCGCCGCCACCTGGAACCTCAAATAATTATCGCATGGTTTGGATACGGTCGCGCTCGTTGCGTTTCAAGTTTGATCTTCAAACGTATTTGCCGTTATGCCGGCTCCAGTCGATGAACTCCAGCTTGGCCTTGAGTACTTCATTGTCCTTGCTGAAATAGTCGCCGATGATCTGCGCGCTCATTGTCTTTATGTCTTCCGTTCGCAGATCCGGATAGAATTTGTAGAGTGCACGCAATGTGCCCTTGAAAACCTTGCCTCCGATGCGGTTGACAAGGTTTCTTCTTCGAATTTTTAACAGGTCCCTGGATGACAAAGAGATGTTCTCTTTCGCCGGCCTGTACTCAAAATCCTCACCGCAAATGGCTCCAAGGCGTTTTGTTGTCTCTTCTGGCTGTCCGACCATATCCTCAAACAGAAACACGTGGCATTTCGGAAAAAGGCGCTCATAAAGGGCGATAATCCTGGTGTATAAAAGCCCGTCCAGGGACTGGCAGTAATCATTGATGTTGTAATACAGGCTGTTAAGCGACGCCGGCGGCCGGTTGTCCTTGGAATCCTCGTATTCGTACGACTCGTCCGGCACATGCATGAACTCCTCAAATGAGTTGAGGCCGTACGGCATCTTGACGTATGAGCTGTAGTGCGAAGTGCAGAAGTCCCGCTGGTCGCGCAGGAACAGAACGATTTCTGCATTTGGAAACAAGTCCGCCAGGCGATGGGCGATGAGTGACCTGTTAACGTAGTGCAAGGGAATGGGGCAGCCCGAAAAGGCTTCATCGGAAAGAAGCAGCCGTTCAGCCCCGATCTTTTTCAACTCTTCCTGCAGGTTGTTTTTGCAATAAAGCGTATCGTCTGCAAACAACAGCTGATTGAATGCCTTGTTATACTGCGTGTAAGGACGGGTCAGGAGCGTCCTTTGCTTCGATTGGACAAATATCTGTTTCTGCAGATAGGTCGAGGCAGTTTTGTGCAGCCCCACGTGAATAATCGTATTTGTCATAAATATGGCCCAAGCGTCGCCACCCCGGATACTGCCTATACATACAGCCCTGGCCCCTGCCAACAGTTGCCCGGTGTTTCTCCCGAAAATTGACGCTGCGACGTGGTAACAACGGCGCACGGGGACCCGATTCAAAGTCCAAACGATCATCTGCCAGGATTTTCTAATTCCCCACGATCGGAGAAATCACCGGCGCTGGCCAGGCGCCGCCGACAAAAAACTGGATGCTGTTGTCGGGTTGGCTGGTTTCCAGGGTCGATGCCACGGTTGCGGTTTCCTCGAGAACACCGATCAGCGCAAGTCCACCCCTTTGGTAGGGAATAATGCCGGTCAGGTTCAAAACCGCGTTCTGGCCGACGATCTCTCCCTTGCTGATCTCCGCGATTCCGTTGGAAAAAGTAGCCTCGAAATTCGCCGTGGTGAACTGGAATGACCCTGTCGAAATGCCGCCCAGGCCGAAAAACCGTTCGGTTTCGGCGAGTTCGCGAAACTGCGCAGGATCGAATGACGGAACAGAGCCGTTGACGATGGAAAGATCGAACTTACCCGCCAGATCGCTCAATCCCGTGGCCCAGGTCGGAAACGGTGTCGACAGGGCAACGTTCAGCCTTGCGGTGCCTTGCGGGAAGGGGCCGCTGATGTCGAGCGCCGCGAGCGCTTGCTCCAGATTGATGTCTGTGGCGGAAAAACGGATTTCACCGCCGCCCTCAATACCGCTTTCGGCAAGAATGATGCGCCCGAGCAACGAGCCGCCATAGGCGGTCGCATCGCCGATATCAAACGTGGCTCGTCCCTCGTCGATTCGGGCCGCTGCCGCGACATTTGTCAGGCTCAGTGGCCCCAGCGTTGCCGATTGCGCGGAAAGGCGCATATCCAGCCTCAACTGATTGAGGAATGAAGTATCTATTGTTTTGGCAATATCCTCGCCATTGCTCGGCAGGGGCGTGAATGCCCGCAGGAAAGACGCCAGATCGAGCGAGCTGAACGCAAGTGTCCCGGAAATGCCGGGCTTGCCTTCATATTGCTTGAAGTCGAGCACTCCGATACCGCGATTGCCTTCCAGTTCCAATATCAGCTTGTCGAGCATTGCGCGGCCGTTCTGGAGTTGCAGCTCCGCATCAAGAGAAAGTGCGCCGATTGCCTCGCCGGGCTTGATCTCGGTGCCCGACCATTCCAGTGTCTGGCGCATCGACGGGCTTTTCATCGAAAGCTTGCCGCTGGCAAATGGTGTGCCTGACAGATTGGCGCCGCCGCTGAATGCCAGAGTGAGTGGTGTCGAGGCGAATTCGATCTCGATTTGCGATGTTCTTTGCGCCAAAAGCAGTAATGGTCGGGCGGATTCCATGAACAAGGTCGCCGCCTCGCCGCGATAGATGCCGCTGATATCCGCTTCCATACCGCCATTGAGGCGCTGCCAACTTATGATGCCGTTGATAGCGGTAATCTTTTCCGTATTACCGTTGGTGTGATCGATCCAGGTAAAGGTGCCGTTTTCGACGGTCACATCGCCGAGGCGATAGGCGGGAATAGGTTGAATCGTGCTGTTGTCGGTTGATGAGGATTCGGCGCGCTTGACGGTTGTGGCAATGCCCTCGGATATCCGACCCGACCGACTGTTCCAGCTGGTGATGTCTTCGGGAAATTTTTCGACCGTGAAGATTGGCCTGACAAGTACAAAATTTGAAAAACTCGGGTCTCCGGTCAGTGCCGACAGGATGCTGAAATCCGCACGCATCTCGTCGGCGAATACGATCGGTTCAGCTTTCGGAAAATTGCGCGATGAAACGCTGATGCGTTTCAGTGCAATATGCGGAACCGGCCAAAATCCGACGTCCGGTGTGCCGAGCAGTTCAACTTCATGTCCGGTCCACTGAGATATGTCGCGTTCCAGCCGGTCGCGAACAAGGTCGGTGGATATGGCAAATGGCAGCGCGATGCCACTGATCACGGCGACCAGCCCGACAACGATGACGGTTGCCAGTATCCAGCGAATCCAGCCCCTGCGCTGCAACATCATCCGTTTCAAGTCGTTTCAGACCCTTTCGTTCCGGCACATATGCATTTCTGCCGCTGGCATTAAGGGGTAATGGTTTGCGCGGCTGAATGCAATTCGCGACGGCGCGATTTAGCTCCTGGCGGTACAAAAAGTGGCTCGCTTCTTTATTTGTTGCGATGCAACATGCTACAGAGGCCGCAATTATAAGATTTGCCAGGGTGGGAGGATTTGATGAGCGAACAGATTCCGTTGTGGATACCGTCCGATGAAAGGATCGAGGCTGCCAATGCGACAGCTTTTGCGCGATTTTGCGAGCAACGTAGCGGTGCCGTTCTGTCCGACTATGACGATTTGCATCAGTGGTCAATTTCCGACAGGGCGGCGTTCTGGGACGCGATATGGGATTTTTGCGGGGTAAAGGGCGACAAGGGCGACATCGCCATGGAGAACGGCGATGCCATGCCCGGCGCACGGTTTTTTCCGCATGCTCGGCTCAACTTTGCGCAAAACCTTTTAAGCCGGACCGGCGACGATGATGCCATCGTCTTCCGTGGCGAAGACAAGGTGCGTTCCAGCATGAGCTGGGACGCGCTTCATTCAACGGTCTCGCGCCTGCAGCAGGCCATGCGTGATTTGGGCATCGGCAAGGGTGACCGGGTTGCGGCGATGATGCCAAACCTGCCGGAAACGATTGCCGCCATGCTGGCAGCAGCTTCCATCGGAGCCATCTGGTCCTCCTGCTCCCCCGATTTCGGCGACAAGGGTGTTCTCGACCGCTTCGGCCAGATCGAGCCGAAGCTGTTCATTGCCTGCGACGGATACTGGTACAACGGCAAAAATCAGGACGTATCGCAAAAGCTGGCCATCGTTGAAGCAGCTTTAAAACCGCTCAGGACCGTTGTCGTCCCCTATGCCGGCGACGCCGCTGCGCTGGCTGCATCGCTCGAAAATGCCGTAACGCTGGAGGGATTTGTTGAGCCCTTTTCAGCCCGCACAGTTGAATTCGAGCAACTGCCTTTCGATCATCCGCTCTACATTCTCTTTTCATCCGGGACCACCGGCGTTCCCAAATGCATCGTTCATTCCGCCGGCGGCACACTGCTTCAGCATCTCAAGGAGCAGCAGCTTCATTGCGGGTTGAAAGCGGGTGAACGTCTGTTCTACTTCACCACCTGCGGCTGGATGATGTGGAACTGGCTGGCGACCGGACTTGCGAGTGGCGTTACCCTTTGTCTTTTCGACGGCTCGCCATTTTATCCCGACGGCAATGTCCTGTTCGATTTTGCAGCCGATGAGAAATTCGCCATGTTCGGCACATCGGCCAAATATATCGATGCGGTCCGCAAAGGCGGCTTGACGCCCGGAAAGAACCATGACCTTTCCCAATTGCGTCTTCTGACTTCGACCGGCTCGCCGCTGTCGCCGGAAGGGTTTTCCTTTGTCTATGATGAAATCAAGGAAGACGTGCACCTGGCATCCATGTCCGGCGGGACAGACATCGTGTCGTGCTTTGTCCTCGGTATACCAGTTAAACCCGTATGGCGCGGCGAGATCCAGGGTGCCGGTCTCGGCATGGCGGTCGATGTGTGGGACGACGACGGCAAACCCGTTGTTCGGGAAAAGGGTGAACTGGTCTGCACAAAGGCTTTCCCTTCAATGCCGGTCATGTTCTGGAACGATCCGCAGGGGTCCAAGTACCGTTCCGCCTATTTTGAGCGCTTTGACAATATCTGGTGCCACGGTGATTTCGCCGAATGGACCGAACATGGCGGCATGATCATCCATGGCCGCTCCGACGCGACGCTCAATCCGGGCGGTGTGCGGATCGGCACCGCCGAGATCTACAATCAGGTTGAGCAGATGGACGAGGTGCTCGAAGCGATCTGCATCGGCCAGGATTGGCAGGACGATGTCCGCGTCGTGCTGTTCGTGCGGCTGGCCGATGGATTTTCGCTGGATGACGATCTCGTCGGCAAGATCAAGACACGCATACGCACCGGCGCCTCACCCCGTCATGTGCCTGCGATTGTCATATCCGTGGATGACATTCCCCGCACGAAATCGGGCAAGGTCACCGAACTCGCCGTTCGCGAAGTGGTTCATGGCCGTGCTGTGAAGAACCAGGAAGCGCTCGCAAATCCGGAAGCGCTTGCGCTTTTTGCCGATCTTGAAGTGTTGAAATAGGCGCGTCATCGCGGCCGCAGCAACCTGCGGTATGCAGTGTTGTCCAGGTTGGTATGGTTAATGAAATATAACCGGAAAATTTACCGTCTTTCACAACACAAGACGTTGGTTACAATTCGTGAAGATTTGTTAAGGCTGTGTTAGCACTCCCACACGTAAGATACCACCAGTTAACGTATTCTCCGCACTGCTTCGCATTCCGTCGGATTTAGGAATACAAGCCCCGTTTTACAGCATGCTATTTTTAAAGGTGCGCACCGCGCACCTTTTTTTTATGCATTGAAAATAAAGGGAAATATTTCGATTATCGCCGAATGTATGGTCGGAACCGGTTGCCGTTGTCGATCATGGTGCGGGAAACAAAAATAACCGGAACAATGCCGGCAATGATGATAATCAGCGCGCCCACCGACGCTTCTTCCACCCGCGCGCGTGAAGCATCTTCATAAACCAGCGTTGCAAGCGTGTTGAAATTGAATGGCCGCAGCAGCAGCGTCGCCGACAGCTCCTTCAGCGTGTCGACAAAGACCAGCAGAACGGCGGTCACAACCGCAGGTTTCATCATCGGCAATAGAACACTCCAGAAGGTCTGCCCGGCATTCCTGCCGAGTGTTCGAGCCGCCATGTCGAGATGCGGCGAGAGTTTGTGAAAACCCGATTCGATTGATCCCTCGGCCATTGTCAAAAAGCGAATGCTGCACGCATAGATGATGGCCAGTCCGGATCCGGTCAGGATCAGGCCAACGGAAAACCCGAGATATTGCCGGGTGACGGTGTTGATCGAGTTGTCGAGCGCGGCAAGCGGTATCAAAACGCCCAACGCCAGAACGGTTCCGGGGATGGCATAGCCGAAGGAGGCAATCTTGCCTGCGAATGAAACGATCGGCTGGCGTGACACGCGCGCCGCATAAGCGAGCACAAAAGCCAGCAAAACGGTGCAGATGGCGGTGGAACCTGAAACCAGCAGGCTGTCGAGCAACGCCGAATAGATCCGGCTGTCCAGCAGCTGATCCAGGCGCTTGAGCGCGTAGCCGCCGAGGACATAGGCCGGGATGCCGAAACCGAGCGCAATCGGCATGACACACAGCGTCGTCGCCATCCACTGCTTAGAACCCTTGAGCGGCATCGGTGCGACGTCGTGTACGGCTCCCGTGGTGCGATTGAAATTGAAGCGTTGGCGGCGGCGGCCCCACCGTTCGACAAACACCGCGGCCAGCGCGATAAACAGCATCACGCAGGCAATTTGCACGGCACCGGAAAGGTCGCCGCGATTTAGCCAGGTATCGTAGATCGCAAATGTCAGTGTATTGACGCCGAGATACTCCACCGCTCCGATGTCGTTCAGGGTTTCCATCAATGCCAGCGTGATGCCGATCGCCAGGGCAGGCCGCGCCATGGGCAGTTGTACACGAAGGAACACCGACAGCCGGCTTGCACCCAGCGTCCGCGCGACATCGCTGGCTGATCTACCCTGCATCAGAAACAGCGCCCGCGTTGTCAGATATATGTACGGATAAAGGACGCAGGACAGCACGAGGATGGCGCCGGGCAGGGACCTTACCTGTGGAAACCAGTAATCTGCGCCGGACTGAAAGCCGAAAACGCCACGAAGAGCCGATTGCACCGGACCCGTATAGTCAAGAAATTCGCCATAGGCGTAGGCTGCCAGATAGGTCGGCACAGCAAACGGCAGCACCAGCGCCCAGGCAAGCGTACGGCGCGCCGGAAAGTCGAAAGACACAACAAGCCAGGCGCTCAGAACACCCATTGAACCGGCGATAACCGTCACACCGGCAAGCAGGCCGGCCGTTGTCCACACCGCGTGGGGAATGACATAGCGAAGCAGATGCGGCCACTCGTCGCTGTGTCCGGTAACCGCAAGATAGATCAGCGCTGCAACAGGTATCAGGACGAAGACCGCAATAAAGGCAGCTAATGCCAGGAGAACCGGGCTTTCGCTGCGGATCGTGCTGTTGCGGTTGAGCGCGGCTGGCATGGACACAGTCAAACGTTTCCCGAAAGGAGAGTTTCCCAGATGGTTGTTTCTCTTTTTGCCGCCCCTGCGGTAGACGCGGCTTTAACTGTTTGGAAAGCAGAATAGATGATCTGGGTCAAGAAGAACCGTAAAAAATCAATAGTTTGGAATAGTTCTAAACTATTGATTTCAGCGCTGTTTCCGCGCTATGTGCTGCTATTCGGCAAGCACCCGCTGGGAGGGGAAGACGATTTCGACAAGCGTGCCCTGTCCCGGCTGCGAATTCATCGCGAACTGAGCCCGGTTTGCCTCGGCCATGGCCTTTGCCAGCGGCAGGCCAAGGCCTGTGCCGTCGCCGCGCGGACGCTCGAAGCCGGCAACCTGCTTGAACGGTTTCATCGCCTGTTCGAGCTGGAACCGGGTCATGCCTACACCGGTGTCGCGAATGCGCAGGCTGACATTGCCGCTTGGCTCATAGGTGGTCGAAACCACAACCTGGCCACCGGAAGGTGTGAACCTGATGGCATTGGATAAAAGGTTGATGGCGATCTGTTTGATGGAACGCTTGTCGGCAACGACTTCCGGCACCGATGAAGACAGGCTGGTCCTCAGTATGACGCGCTGGGTGTTTGCCTGCGGCTGTAGGATCGAAATCGCGTCCATCAAAGCATCGTTGAGCGAAACGGCTCCGAATTCCAGATCCTGTTCCCCGGCTTCGATCTTTGAGATGTCCAGCAGGTCATTGACGATTTCGAGCACATGTTTGCCCGAACGCCCGATATCGTGAGCATATTCCACATAGCGCGGGCTGCCGATCGGACCGAAACGTTCCTCAGCCATCAGTTCGGAAAATCCGATAATGGCATTCAACGGTGTGCGGATCTCGTGGCTGACACGCGCCAAGAATTCACTCTTGTGGGAGCTTGCGGTTTCGGCTTCGCGTTTTGCCGCCCGAAGTTCCTCCTCGGCCCGTTTCCACTGGGTGATGTCGCGCATGACCGCACAGTAACCGTTCGATCCGGAAAGATGGCCGATTGTCATGAACAGGGGCAGGAAGCCGCCGGAGGCTTCGCGCCCGATCACCTCGCGCCCGTCATTGAGGACACTTGCAACACCGTTGCCGGTCAGGCCCGACAGATAATCTTTGACTGCGCGCTGGCTTTCATGTGCAAACAGCATCGCAAACGGCTTGCCGGTGGTTTCGTTCTCATCGTAGTCGAACAACGCGCTGGCTGAATTGTTCATCGAGCGGATGATGCCGTCCGCTCCAATCAGCACAACCCCGTCGGTTGCCGTTTCCAGGATCGAGCGCAATTCGTCGACTTCAACCTGAAGCGCCGCGTCAGGCAACGGCTCCGGTTCCGCGGCATCATCCGTGTCCGCGACGACCGGGTCCGATTGCGCGTCACTCTGCTCGTCCGCGCTTTGCGGCAACATCTCCAGCGCCAGCATCAATGCGTGACCGCTCTCCCAGCCGACCGAGCGCAATTTTGCCCGAACGCTGATGTGTTCGCCATGTACGCCTTGAAGCATCATGCCACCGTCCGAGGAAACGGGTACGTCTTCGGAATCCTGATCGCCATTGCTGAACAGGGCCGGCATGCCTCCGGCTTCATTGAGTTCCATCTTGGTCAAATATCCGGTCAGCTGCCGGAATTCTTCGTTGATATAAAATATGGTCTTGCCGTCATGGATGATTATCGGTGTCGGCAGCTGTTCCAGGATCACCGGGGTGACGACACTGCCACGCTGATCCTGCCGATACGCGTCATCGTCGTCAGGTGGCAAATCGGCCTCGGCATCCGTCAATTCCGGACGCGTGTCTGCATTGTCCGGTTCGGCTGCTGCTGGCGGCTCCAAAATGGACCCGTCATCTGCCTCGACATCATCGACGTCAATTGCATCGGCATTGTCGTTGTTCTGCGGCGGCGATTGCCGTTTTCCAAAGGGCTGCTGTGGTTCGGTGGGAACTGTTTCAGTGTCCGATTTCTCGCCGCCAAGCCGTTCGGCGATTTCGCGAAAAGCCTGTTTTTCAACATTGCTGAGACCGTCACGCGGACGCGTGCGGCGTTCCTCAAGCAGGATGACTTTATCGGTGTGGCGACGGCCTGGTGTATCGGTGATTTCCAGCGCCGGCGTTTCTTCGGATGCATCCGCGTCGTCCGCCGGCTCATCGCTTTGCAGATCGTGCGCGTCATCGTCTGTATCCGGCTGTACGCTGTCTTCTGCGTCGCTCTCGGGTTGCCCTGCGTCCGGTTCGAAAACATCGGCTTCACGGTCATCGATCGCCGTTTCGTCACTCAATTTGTTCAGCGACAGATTTGAATTGTCGACGAGAGCCAGGCCGATCTGTTCGGGATCGCTGGTTGCATCGCCCGGCCGGACGATGCCGAAGCCGCGAAACCCGTCGAATTCGCGTTCCCGTGAATAGGTTGGCAATGCCGCGAGATCGACAGGCACTCTGAGGTCCGTTCCCTGCACCGGCCAAAGCACGCTCTTGCCGGACCACGTATCCCGTTTGCGCAACAGCTCGGTGATTGTGTGATCGGGATCGATGTTGAATACCTGTGCCACATCGGAAAATCTGCGGCCCTCCACATCTGCGGCATTTGGCCCCACGGTTTCTGCAAATTCCTTGGAGATTTCCTGGAACGATCCGGCGGCATCGATTTTCCAGACAAATCGGGTCGGCCGCCGCAGCGGATCGAAAACAAAGGGCGGGTCGTTGTCCTGTGCCGACGTTTCGTCGCGATTTGCTGCGGAGGCCCGCACGTTTGTCATGATTTTTGATACCGCCGGCGTTTCCGCAATCTTTTTCGCCGCCGGATCTTCGTCACCATCGCCACCGGGATCATCAGTTTCGGGCGCCGCGACGCCGGCCTTGTCCTCAGGCGTCATGTTCAGCACCGAGGGGGTAATCGCTTTGGCCGCGTTACGCCTGACTGCTCGTGCAGGCGGCTGATTGCCGGCCTGATCCGGCTGCTTCGATCTGCGCGCCGGTTCATCTGCAACATTTCTGTCCTGATCATGCGCCTGTGCCGGCATTTCGACAGTGAACAGAAGATACAGTGCCGGCTCGTCACAGATGCGCGCAACTGCGGACGGCAACCGTCCGAGTACGGTCGGCACCGGATGTTTTGCCAACCTGTCGCCGGCCTGTGCAACATCGTCGACAATCTGTTGGCGCGTCGCCGCACTCATGCCGAGGCGTGCGAAGGAGCCTGTCGCATTGATGATCTCTCCGTCGTCCCCAAGAGCCGCCGCATGGGAATCGGTCCCCTCGAAACCGTCAAGAAGGTTTTTGGCCATTTCTTCCAGTGTCGAGGCAGCATCGCCATGTTCGGCCGAGATGAGCAGGGCAGGGTTGCCGTCGGCAAGTTGGATGCGCTCTATCGTTGCCGAAAGAAGAGGGCGCCGAAAACCTGAGCCGGTGCGCATGACAAATGTGTGCACCAACCCGTCGGCGCGATTTGTAAGGGACCGCGCGGCTGCTTCAATCTGGCGAAAGGCTGCAGTCGAGCGGCTAAGTCCCCGGTCCAGGCATTCATAAAGTGTTTCGTGGCCCAGTAGCCTTGCGCCCTCTCCATTGACCCACAATATCGTCTCGAGCGATTGCGTAAGCAGAACCATCGCATTGCCTGCGGCAAAGCGTGCTCTCACCTTTTCGTGAACCGCGATGTCGATGAAAGGGTACTGCCCCTTCGGCATGGCTGCTCCTGCTTCACTGCTGCGGGATAGCACAGACCGAATGTGTCGGAGGTCTGATGTCCCTGAATTTAACGTCCGGCCCTCTTTGTAGATCGTTATTCGGGGCCGTTTGTTCAATATTGTTAATAGTTAGTTAATAAGTCGCAAGGGCTTCTCGGTCTAGCAAACCAGCCCTAGAATCCGCCCTTTCCTGCCAATAGGGTTAACATTTTTTTTGTGCAGTGCAAAAAAATGTTGCAATGCACAAAAACATCACTATATAGCTCTCGACGACATAATCGTGTGGTGGGTGCCTCATAAGAGGGCCCGTATTCATAGGAGCGCTAAAATGGCTACCAAGAAAACTGCTACAGAAGACGCATTCGCATTTACTGCAATGGACCCTGCAAAACTGACGGAATCCTACCGTGAATTTGCCGAAAAGGGCCTCGTTCAGTCCAAAGACGCTTACGACAAGCTGAAGACTGCTGCCGAAGATGCAACAAAGACGGTCGAACAGACCCTCGAAAGTGCACAGGCCGGCACCGTTGAACTCAGCATGAAGGCAATCGAAGCCGTTCGCACGAACGCCGACAACTCGCTTTCGCACATTGAAGCTCTGCTCGGCGTGAAGTCCGTTGCCGAACTGGTTGAGCTGCAGTCCAGCTTTATCCGCAAGCAGGCCGAAACAGCCGTCGACCAGGCCAAGGACATCCAAGACGCAGCCCGCAAGGTTGCCGACAAGGTTTCCAAGCCCGGCAAGGCCGCATACGAAAAAGCCGCCAAGAACTTCAAGGTTGCCTGAATCCAGCATCTGGAATCAGCCGATCGGTAAATATCAGGCCGGACCGTCAGGTCCGGCTTTTTTTGTGATCCGAAATCTCACAACCCTCTTGCCAAAACTGCTGCGGAGACGTATGTCACGCGACAGCATTTCAGTCGATGCCATGCGGTTGTAGCTCAGTTGGTTAGAGCGCTGGATTGTGGATCCAGAGGTCGGTGGTTCAAATCCACCCAACCGTACCATTCCAAGACAGGTCCGGCCCGGAGACATAGGTAACAGATTGTACCTAAGACATAGGTAACAACCTCGTGCCGAACGGGTTGTCGATAGTTTGCAGTGTTTTTTGCTCCAGATCGATATATCCCAGATCATAGCTCATGAAGCTGATCAG
>JAAEOH010000117.1 GCA_024244645.1 Hyphomicrobiales bacterium | reverse complement strand
CGGTTCGGCAGCAAATCGGAAAGCCTCGAACAGCTTCAGTTGTTTCTGGAGAACGAAGAGATTGCGGTGGCGGCCGAGGAGGCTGACACCCCTGAGCCTGAAGCATCTGAGCCGAAGAAGAAGCCGAAGCGCAAACCTCTGCCTGAGAATCTGGAGCGCAACGAGCAGGTTCTCACACCCAGCGATGATTGCGCTGAGTGCGGCGGAAGCCTGAAGACACTGGGTGAGGATATCACCGAGGAACTGGAATACGTGCCGGGTCGTTTTGCTGTGAACAAGATTGTCCGCCCTCGCATGGCCTGCTCGTGCTGTGAGAAGATTGTCCAGGAACCGCTGCCGTCGCGGCCAATCGAGCGGGGTCGTCCGGGACCGGGGCTCCTGGCCCATGTACTGGTCTCCAAGTTTGCTGACCACCTTCCGCTTTATCGCCAATCACAGATTTTCGAGCGTGACGGCATCGATCTGGACCGCTCCACTTTGGCCGATTGGGTTGGCAAGTCCACCGCCCTTTTGGAGCCGCTTGCTGATGCGATTGGCAAACATGTCCGGCAAGGTCAGGCTCTGTTTGCCGACGATACCCCGGTGAAGCTTCTCTCATGACCGTTGCCAAGATTTTGGACGCACTTTGCCCGCCGCCTTTACGACGTCTGTTGATATATTGCCGATGGGCTGGTGCAGAACGCTGAGTTCAACGCGACGGTTGCTCAAACTCTCATTCGGGGGTCCTGTTCGGCCCCATATTGATGGT
>JAAEOH010000116.1 GCA_024244645.1 Hyphomicrobiales bacterium | reverse complement strand
CTTTCGCGATAGCAACTCCTTCATTGCAGCAACGTCCAGCATTTGCTCAGCAAGCAGCTTCTTAAGCTTCGCGTTCTCGCTTTCCAATTCCTTCAACCGCTTGGCATCCGACACATCCATGCCGCCATATTTGGCCTTCCAGTTGTAGATCGTCGCTTCAGATACACCGTACTTGCGACCAAGATCACCGGCTTTCGCACCAGCCTCATTCTCCCGCAAAATCGTAATGATCTGCTCTTCGCTAAAACGTCTCTTCTTCATCAGTCCGTCCTTCAACTAAGGGCCGGACTCTAATTCAAGATGGAGGAAATTCTCAGTGGCAGGTCAATACCAGCCGAAAATAGGTGCATGAGTTCGGCGAATTTTGACCCGGAGGCGACATTAAGTCTACGAAACACGCCCACCTGCTCGAAATTGGGCGATGACTGATTGCTTTATTTTCGTAGATGAGGTTCGGGGATTATAGCGAACTTGAACAATCTGTTTTCCTGCTTCTTTTAAATAGCTTTCCACAACAGTATTATGAGGCTTGCTCCCCCAATCCTCTCCGATCACGAAAATATCGATATTCAATTCTTTACAAGCAGAAACATATTCAAGTTCATGGTAGGGGCGTACAATATCGACACACCCCAAAGCTTCCAGCATCTCCACTCGTTGCTTTAGAGGAATAACAGGGACATTGGGCTTGTAAAGGTTTACCACTTCATCGGAAGCAACGCCAACCGCGACAACGTCACCCAATTTTTTGCAGTGGTTTAGCAAGGCAAGATGCCCAACATGCAATAAATCAAAAGTACCAACTGTATATACGATCATTATTCAATCCGAGCCTTTATCCTGGCAAATTACGGTGCTAGAAACGACACCTGTTTTCCATCACGAAAAATTATTTGGGTGTCTCCAAAAACCCCAGAATACGTCGCTCTGATAAAGTTACGGATCGTAAGCGAAACGGAAGTTTTCGAGATCATTGACTCGGAAATTTGCGTATCGAACCTTGAATGGCCGTGACCGAGTTTTTTTAGGTATCCCGCTGTCTAACTCACAGGACCTGCCATGACAACAGAAAGCTCCGACTCCCAACGGCTGCAGCCCAAACCGATTCTTTCCTATCTCAGGGATCTTCCCAATATTTGTTCACTTGCAGGACTTGGTTGCACACTATTTTCTATTTATTACATCATCTTGGGAGTTTACTCCGCAGCAATGATTGGAATGATCTGGGCTGTTGCATTTGACTGGGCCGATGGACTCATTGCACGCAGGATGAAAGAGCGAACAGGTGCTGACCGAATATTTGGGGGGCAACTTGATTTGCTAATAGACATTGTGAGCTATGGTGTTACACCCGCCATTCTTCTTTTGAGTTATGGAAAGTTCGACCCTATATTTCTACCTGGAGCATTTATTATACTTACTGCAGGTGTGATACGGTTGAGTTATTTTAGTACGTTTGGTCTTTCTGATGGATCAAAATACACAGGGCTGGCCATTGACAACAACAACATAATACTCGTTTTCATATTTTTGTTTGAGGGCCTTATTAGCGAGGGAATTTTTTCGATAGTTCTCTATGCCACCGGTCTAGGACTTGCGGCCTTGAATGTGTCTCAGATCAAAACACCAAAGCTTTCTGGAAATCCGGTCAATGTTCTTATTCTCGCTTCCTACACTCTTGGAATGACCGTTATCTATGGCTGGAAACTTCTGTAGAGAACTGTCTGACGTCAGCGCTCTTGGACCGATTGGGTGATTTGAATAAGGGAGACTCCTGGCTCATGGTAACCATCGAAGGAGTGGGAGATGAGACAGGCCTTATGTTCGCCGGGATTACAGGAAGAGTGTACAGCAGCTAATCCTGAGAAGACGCGGGGCACCGCGTCTCTCGTTTTGGTCAATGAGACTTCGCGCGCGTCGCCGGCACCAGGGTCATCTCAAGAACTGGATTGTTCTTAAGCCCGCCGCACAGTCGGCAAGCCAACAGCTTGCAGTATGCAACAGCTTCGCAGGCCCACCGGGATGATAGTCTCCTATAAGTCTTTGGTCAGTGCGATCTGGCAGGCATCGGCAAGGGCACGAACCGGTTTCTCTGCATCCAAAGGAGTTGCCCAGCCAGCTTCTTCAATGATCCCGCGCCGCTGATAGGAGCTGGCTTCCTTGAGCTTTGCCAGGAGATCGGTTGAATTGGGATCCGCTTGTGATTTCTGGACACAATATGGCGTAAGTGCCGTTACCATAGCCGCCATGGAATCCTTGCTGGACATTTTCGCCGCGGAGCTGCCGGTCATCCAACCACCCCAGCTAAATCCTATGATAGCCAAGGCGATAGCACCCGCACCTGCGCCCAAAAGTGCAGGTTTCGTCCATTCAGGAAGTTGCATGATTACGTCCAATCATTATCAGAACAGGCACGCATGATCGCGTGCAGGATTCGCCCTTGTAGCATACAATCCCAAATAGCTTGCATGGTATATCGGCGGGCTTGAATAGGGTGCTGTGAGTGGTTATACCGACGGCCTTGATGACTGGCTCATTTTTTGGGATTCCTAAATCAGAGTGGTGTGTTTTTACTCCGGCGCCCGGTGGAAATTTACTCCGGCGTTGACACCCGAGCCTGCGATGGCGGCGACAATATTGCCGATTTCATAACCCCAGAACTGCAGTTCGAGACTGTCGGATTTTAGCAACTGGCGCATGGGTCGGCTCTGTTACGCGGCCGGTTCGTCGCCGGTTTTAGCCGGCGGTGCACCACGGCGGCGCTCGCGCAATCTCTGGATCGCGACATAAAGTACCGGGATCATCAACAGCCCGATCGTGCTGTCGATCACCATTCCGGCAAAAACCGGCAGGCCGATCGATATGCGGCTGGACGAACCGGCGCCGCTGGCAAAGACCAGCGGCAGCACGCCGACGATAAAGCACAGGCCGGTCATGGTGACTGGCCGGAACCTGGTATGCGCCGCATTGATTGCGGCATCGACGATGCTGTCGCCCGCATCGCGGCGGTTCCTGGAGAACTCGACAAGCATGATGGCCTTTTTGGCCGCAAGACCGATAAGCAGCACGATGCCGATCTGCGCGTAGATATTGTTGTTCAAAAGATCGATGAAGTAGAGCGGCAGCATTGCGCCGAATACGGCAAACACGGTGGAACACATGACCGATATCGGCAGCGACCAGCTTTCATACTGGGCGACCAGACACAGATAGGCAAATGTGAAGGCAAGCAGGAAGATATAGATAACGAAAGAGCCTGCCTCGATTTCCTGCAATGAAATGCCGGTCCACTCGACGCTATAGCCTTTCGGAAGAGTTTTGGCGGCAATCTCCTCGAAGGCTTTAATGCCCTGGCCGGTGCTGTAGCCGGTATTGGTCAATCCCTGGACGGCGGCCGAGCGTGCAAGATCGTATCGGGTCACCGCTTCCGGTCCGAGTATCGGTTCGGTGCTGACAAGCGTGCTGAGCGGGATCATGTCGCCGGATGCGCCCTTTACATAGATGTTGCCGATATCGTCCAACGACTGCCGGTAGGAGGCTTCGGCAGCGAGGATCACCCAGTATATCTTGCCTTCCAGAAGGAAGTTGTTGACGAACATGGAACCGAGGTTGGCCTGCAGCGCGGTGAAGATATCGCTGACATTGACCCCCAATGCCTCCGCCTTGTCGCGGTTGAGGGTCACCATATATTGCGGCGTTCCTGTCGAAAGCGCGCTAAAGACCTGACGAAATGTCGGATCGGCATTGGCCGCTGACAGGAGCGCATTTGTCACCGAGCCCAGCTCCTGAACACTTGCTCCGAGATTGTCCTGAATCTGTGCCGCGATGCCGCCGGAGATTCCGAGACCGTCGATCGGCGGCAGGGGAAAGACGAATGCAGTGGCTTCCTGAACCGCGGCGAGTTTTCTGTCGAGCTCGGCAAGGATGTTGTACCACTGTGTTTGAGTGGTGGTGCGCTCATCCCAGGGCGCGAGGATTGCGATCAGCGTGACGTAGTTGGAGCCTTCTCCAGAAATAAGGCTGAAGCCGGCGACTGAGATGACATCGCTCACGCCCTCAACCTCAGACATCAGGCTGGTCATTGTCTCGGCAACGGCGCCGGACCTCTGCAACGAAGCGCCGTCCGGCAATTGGGCATTGACGAACAGCGCTCCCTTGTCTTCAAGCGGTATGAAACCGGTCGGCGTCTCGCGCATCATGAAGACCGTCGCGGCGAGTGCTGCGATAAAAATCAGCAGGGAAAGCGCAACATGGCGCACCATGATGCGCACAAGCCAGACATAGCCGTCGCGAACCTTGTCGACCAACATCGGTATGAACCGCAGAATACTGGTCGGTTTGCCGGTTTTTGCACGCAGCATTGTGGCGCAAAGCACCGGCGCCAGCGTCAGCGCGTTGACGGCTGACAGGCTGAAAGCAACAGTGATCGTCAGAGCGAACTGCAGATAGATTCGTCCCGTGATGCCCGGAAAGAAACAGACCGGAACAAACACGGCGAGAAGAACGAAGGTCGTGGCGATGATAGGGCCGGTGACCTGATCCATCGCTTTCAGGGTCGCCTCGCGCGGGGCAAGACCCTCTTCTTCCATGATCCGTTCGGTGTTTTCGATGATGACGATCGAATCGTCCACAACCAGGGTAATCGCAAGAATGATGCCGAAGAGCGTGATCAGATTTGCGCTGAAACCGATCAGGAAAAGGATCGCCATCGTGCCCAGAAGCGAAACCGGTATGGCAATGGCCGGGATCAGCACCGCGCGCCAGCTCAATAGGAACAGAAAGACCACCGCAACGACAAGCAGCGCCGTTATGCTGAGCGTGATGATGATTTCCTCGATGGAGGCCCGCACTGCTTTGGTGACATCATACAAAAGCTGATATTCGACGCCTTCGGGAAAATCGGTCTTCATCGCTTCCAGTTTGGTGTAGACGCTTTGCGCCACATCCAGCGCATTGGCACCGGGTGCCTGATAGATGGCGATTGCCGTTGCCGGTTTGTTGTTCAGTGCCGAGAATGCCGAATAGGAGCGCGAACCGAGTTCAACCCGTGCGACATCGCGCAAACGAACGAGCTGACCGGATGAATCGCCGGAGACAATGATATTGCCGAATTCCTTGACCGTGTTGAGCAGTCCCTCGGCCCTCAGTGAGAACTGGAAATTCGTCTCGCCGGCAAAGGGCGGCCCGCCTACCCGGCCGGCCGTGGCCTGGACATTTTGTGCCTGGATCGCGCTGGAAATATCGGATGTGGTCAATCCAAGCGCCGTCATCAGGTCCGGGCGCATCCAAATACGCATGCTGTAATCGAGCGGTCCGAACTGGGAAACGCTGCCAACGCCTGAAAGCCGCGCCAGCGCGTCCTGCATGTGGATCGATGCGTAGTTGCTCAGATAGATGGCATCGCGGGTCTCGTCTGGAGAAACCAGATTGACGACGAGAAGCATGCTTGCGGATTGCTTCTTGGTCGAAACTCCCTGTTTGGTGACAGATTCCGGCAAGAGCGGCTGAGCGAGCGACACGCGGTTCTGCACGTTGACGGCGGCAATGTCCGGATCTGTGCCCACCTTGAAGGTGATCGTCAGCTGGTATGATCCGCTGTTGGAACTCGTCGAAGACATGAAGAGCATGTTGTCGACACCGTTCACCTGTTCCTCGATGGGGATGGCGACAGTCTTTTCGATCAGCCCGGAATCAGCGCCGGGGTAGTTTGCCGTGACGACGATTTGCGGCGGGGTGACGTCTGGGTATTCGGCGATGGGGATGAGGTTGATGGCGATGACGCCGACAAGTGAAGCGATAAGGGAAATCACCAGTGCGAATTTCGGCCGCGCTATGAAAAATTTGGACAGCATGCCTTAACTCGCCGTTTCCTTGGCTTCAACCGGATTGACTGTGATGCCCGGATGGACCTTCTGCAGCCCCTGGGTGACAACCTTCTCGCCCTCTTCAAGACCCGACGAGACCTCCCAGACCGCGCCCGCCTGTCTGCCGAGCTTGATGTCCCGCCGCTCGATCTTGCTGTCCCCATCCACCAGATAGACAAAATGTCCCTTGCTATCGAGCTGTACTGCGGACTGCGGAATGACAAGCGTGGCTTTCGGATCGGCGTCCTGGACAATCACGTTGACGAACTGGCCGGGGATCAGAATATTGTCGGGATTGTCGAATGTCGCGCGCACTTCGATTGTGTCGCTGGACTGTTCGACGGTGGTGCCGACATAGCTGACGGATCCGACGGTCGAATAGGGTTTGCCGTCGGCCATTGTCAGGTTGATTTTGAGCGCGGCGCTGTCGGTGCCGATCAGTCCTTTTTCGCGATCCTCGATCAGGTCCTTTTCGCCCATATAAAAACTGACATAAATCGGGTCGACGCTGCTGATGGTGGCAAGGGTTCCGCTGTTGGTATTGACGAGATTGCCGACACCGACCGCGGTTTTGCTGATCCGCCCGTCAATTGGTGCGTAGATGTCCGTATAACCAAGATTGATGTTTGCGGTGTCGAGGCTTGCCATTGCTTCACCGACGCTCGCTTCGTTTGCGCCGACGGTTGCCTGGGCGCTGTCGAGGACGGACTGGGCGACGTCCCCCTTTGAAACCAGGATCTTCTGTCTTTCGAGATCGAGCTGCGAATTTTTCAGCGTTGCCTGGGCGCCTTCGAGCTGCGCCTTTGAACTGGCGACACTGGCCTCGTAAAGACCTTTTTCTATGACAAAAAGAAGATCGCCCTTTTTGACAAAGCCGCCTTCCTTGAAGTTGCGTTTTTCAAGAACGCCTTCGACGCGAGCCTCAAGATTGACGGTGCTGACCGCCTCGATACGGCCGACATACCGGCCCCGGTTTCCGGTTTTCTGGTTTTGTACCTGTGCAACGGTCACATTCGGCTTGTTGCTTTCGGTGTCCTGCGCCGCCGCGCCGCTGTTCATCAGGATAACCGTCAGCAACGCGCAAAAACTGGCAATAAACCTCATTCGAACCACCTGCTTGAATCTCTCAGCACAATCTGACCCATAAGGGGTCAAAAGGAAAGCGAGTGGCCGTTCCTATCGCTGTACAAGTGCCGGTTTTACCGGGAATATTCTAAAGGCCCATCCGGTCGGCAATCGCGTGCCAGCGCAGTATTGCGGGCATGAACCAGGTCGAACCGGTGTAGAGCGGATGGGTTTTGAAATCCAGGCCATCCAGCGCTGTTTTGCCGTCCCTCGATCCGAGCAATTTCAATGCGATTTTGTGGCCGAAGTAGTTGGCGCGTCCGACACCGGAGCCGCAATAGCCCATTGCATAATGGATGCCATCATGTTCACCGAGATGCGGGGCATGATCGAATGTGTAGGCAACGGTGCCCGACCAGGCGTGTGTTATGCCGACGCCTGAAAGCTGCGGGAAGATGCGCGTCATCAGGCGTTTCAGATCGGTGCTGTATTTGTCCGGCCTGTCCGCGCGATCGAAAACGCGGCCGCCGAAAATCATCCGTTTTCCATCCGGCGAGGGGCGGTAGTAGATCACCAGACGGTCGGAATCGCCGTAGCCGAGCCCTTTCGGCGACAGCTCTGTAATGATTTGCGGGTCCAGCTCTTCGGTGGCGATAATGGCGGACCGGATCGGTATCACCCGTTTGTGGAAATAGCTGAGTTCCGCACCGGTATAGCCGTTGGTCGCGATCAAGACCTGATCGGCGTGAATAAGCCGGTCGGAAATTTGGACAGAAAACCCGTGACTTTCCCTTTGTAGACCGGTTACCCGGGCGGGCGCGAACACGCGGGCCCCTGACTGCCTCGCACGCTCGCACAATCCGATGACCAATGCTGCCGGCTGCAGGTGACCGTCGTCGGGCAGGACAATACCTCCGTGATAATAATCGCTGCCGATTTGCCTGTGCTGCTCGGACTTTGGTACCGGCTCGAAGCGCAGCCCGACCGATTTGTGCAGGCTTTCCGCTTCGCGAAGGAGGGTATCATAGGCCCTGGGCCTTACCGCGCCGCGAAACCGGCCATCGGCCTTGAGGCCGCAATCTATGCCTTCTGTTTTGATCAGGTTCTTGAGGAAATCCAGCGAGTCCATGGATTCGCGCAGGATCGCGTTGGCCCTTTCGCTGCCATAGGCGGCGGTCAGTCCGGAAAGACCGAGTTTGTGAAATGACGGGCCGATCAGTCCGCCATTTCTGCCCGAGCATCCGTAGCCCGGCATGTCCGCATCAACCACCACAACTTCGCGGCCGCCGCGGGCCAGAGTAAGCGCAGCCGATAGTCCCGTGTAACCGGCACCGACAACCAGTATATCTGCCTTATCGGGCAAGTCTGCCGCGCCCTCAGCCAGTTCCCGGGCTTCAAGGCCCGCTTCATCCCACCAGAATGGTCGGTGTTTGTAATTGTCCATAGTGCGCATCCGGCATTCGATCCAGCCGATCCCCACGGGAAGTTCAGTATCCGTGGTATTACCAGTGGGTCGGTCATGCAACGCGACCGAGCGTCGCTGCTTCAATTCTACTGATCGAAGAGATGGCAATGAACCTTGCGGTTGCCGACAGATGTCGCCTTCGGCTCCTCGGTCGCGCATCGCGCAAAGGCATGCGGGCACCGGTCGCGCAGCCTGCAGCCGGATGGCGGGTTGCGCGCGTCGGGGGCGCCGGCCTTGATCGGCAGGGTCTCATGCGACTGATCCGGATGGGGCACGGGAACAGCCGCCACCAGCGCCTTGGTATAAGGGTGCATTGGCTCGCGCACGATGTCTTCCGTCGGTCCGTCCTCGACGATGCAGCCGAGATACATGACGATGGTGCGCTCGCAGACATAGCGCACAAGCGCAAGATCGTGGCTGATATAAATGGCTGTCAGTCCGAGATTTTCGCGGACTTCGCGAAACAGGTTCAGTATCCCGGCCCGCACCGAGACATCGAGCATGGATACCGGCTCGTCGGCGACGACAAAGGAAGGCTCGAGGATCAATGCCCGCGCCATCACCACCCGCTGCAGCTGGCCGCCGGACATCTGATGCGGAAAACGATCGAGGAACTGTTCGGGGTTTGGCAGGTGCACCAGCTCCATCGCCTTTTGGATGGCGTTGGCCTGTTCTGCCTTTGCCATGCCGATATTGTTCAAGGGCTCGGCAAGCGACTGGGCGATGGTGAAGCGCGGGTTGAGGGCATCGAAGGGGTTCTGGAAGATCATCTGCGCCTGGGTGCGGTAGCGCTTGAGGTCCTCACCCCGGCACTCGGCAAGATCGTCGCCATCGAACAGAATGCGGCCTTCGGTTGCCTCCTCGAGCTTCAGGAGCAGCCGGCCCATGGTTGTCTTGCCGCAGCCCGATTCGCCCAAAAGGCCGACGCTTTCCCCCTTTTTGAGGGAAAATTTCACTCCGTCGACAGCTTTGACCACGGTCGGGCTGCCGCGCATGGCTGCCATCAACGGATTGCCGACGGTGAAATGCTTGCGCACATTGTCGATGGCGATCATCGGCGTCTGTGTGGTCGCTTCGTCGTTTTGCGGTCTATGCATCATGCCATTGCCGCCCAGGTTTCGGCCTTTGACGCATCGGTTCGAAGCGATGCCGCCTCCCCGTAACGCAGGCATGCGGACATATGTCCATGGCCGACGTCCACCAGCGGAACCTCACCGCGTTCACTGCAACGGCCTTGGGCGAAGGGGCAGCGCGGCGCGAAACGGCATCCGGGCGGCGGTGATCGCAAATCCGGCGGATGACCCTCGATCGGAGTCAGCAGACCTTCGCTCGACTGCAGATCGGGAAAGGCGTTGTAGAGCCCCATCGTATAGGGATGATACGGCGCCGTCAGAACGGTCTCTGTATCGCCGGATTCAACCACGCGTCCGGCATACATGACAACGATGCGGTCGCAGACATAGGCGACGACGGATATGTCGTGGGTGACGAGAATGACCGATATTCCGAGCTTTTCCTGCAGTTCCTTGAGAGTGTCGAGGATCTGGCGCTGAACAATGACGTCCAGCGCTGTCACCGGTTCATCGGCGATGATCAGTTTTGGATTGAGCGCAAGGGCAAGCGCGATCGCCACACGCTGGCGCATTCCGCCGGAAAACTGATGTGGAAAGTCGCGCAGGCGCTGAGGATCGATGCCGACCATGTCGAACAGTTCCTCGGTGCGCTGGCGCGCCTGGCGTCTGTTGTAGCCGCCACGCTGGAGCAAAACCTCATTGAGCTGTTTTTCGATGCGGTAGACCGGATCAAGCGAGTTCATGGCGCTTTGCGGAATAAAGGCGATTTCACGCCAGCGAAGCTGATTGATCTGCGGTTCGCTCATGCCGAGGAGATCGTGACCGTCGAACAGCGCCTCACCACCATCGATACTGGCGCTTTTGGCCATTACGCGCGTCAATCCTCTTGCCACCGTCGTTTTGCCGCAGCCCGATTCCCCGACCAGGCCGACGATTGAACCGGCCGGAATGCTGAAGGTCGCATCGTCCACGGCCCGGACTTTGGAATCGCCGACCGCGTAGGAGATCTTGAGGCCGGTGACGCGAAGGATGTCGTTGCTCATCGCCGGCTACTCCTTCAGCTTCGGGAAGAGGATTTCCTCGTAGCCGCGGCTGATAAAGAACCCTGCGACGACGACCAGCACGATGCAGATGCCGGGCGGAACGAACCAGTAGTAACCGCCGGTCGACAGCGCCTGGCTGGCATAGGCGTCCTGCAGCATGTAACCCCAGGAGATGGTCTCCGGATCGCCAAAGCCGAGAAAGCTGATTGCGGCTTCCGTCAAGATGGCCCAGCCGATGGCGATGGTTCCGTAAAGAAAACTGAGCGGCAGGATATTCGGCGCGATGTGGCGAAAGACAATCTTCAGGTCCGAGGAGCCGGCGACCCGGGCCGCGTCGATATAGGCGCGGGTGCGCAGCGTCAGGACCTGGCTGCGGATGACGCGGCCTGTATCGCGCCATAAAATCATCGCCATTGCAAAGACGACGTTCCAGATCGACGGTTCCAGAAAGGCCGACAGCACGATGACGAACGGCAGGAACGGAATACCGAAGGCGATGTCGGCGGCCCGCATCAGCACAATGTCGATCCAGCCGCGGAAATAGCCCGCAAGAAGGCCGACAACCGTTCCGATGACGGCAACCATGAAGGCCGCGGTGATGCCGATAAGCAATGCGCTGCGCGATCCGTAGATCAGCTGCGAATAGATGTCGCGTCCGAGGCTGGTCGTGCCGAGGATAAAGCCGTCCTGTCCCGGTCTCCGGTCCGCAGCCAGCTGATAGTCCGACGTGAAGAGGATTTCCAGCGGATCGTGCGTTGCGAGCTGGTCGGCAAATATCGCCATGGCAATAAAGATTGCATAAATGATCAGGCCGACGACGGCAAAGGGATCGTCGAGCGGCAGATGGATCCTCGCCAGGAAGCGCCCGACAAATCCGGGTTCGGCCCGGGTTTCGCCTGCTATGTCGCTATGCATGGGAAACCCTCGGATCGAGGAGATTGTAGAGCAGATCGGCGAGCAGGTTCATCAGCACGACCACGACTGCGATCATCAGGAATGCACCCTGTGCCAGCGGATAATCGCTCGCCGAAACCGCATTGACGAGTTCGCGCCCGAGCCCGGGCCAGGAGAATACCGTTTCGACAACAACATTGCCCTGGATCTGGTAGCCGACGGCGATGGCAAAGGATGTCATGACCGGAAGCAGCGCGTTGCGGGCCGCGTGGCGCACGACAACCGTCCAGTTGGAAAGGCCCTTTATGCGCGCCATGGTGACAAAATCCTCGTTCATCACCTCAAGCATGTTGGAGCGCATGAGAAGCAGCGGCAGACCCTGGCTGTAAATGGCCAGCGTTGCAGCCGGAAGGACGAGATGCACGAGGAAATCGCGCGACGTGTAAAGGTCGAAATATCCGCTGTATTCGGAGCCCGGGCTGCGTGTGCCACCGGCCGGGAACCAGCCAAGGCTGAAGCTGAAAACCGCCAGCAGCAGCATGCCGAGCCAGAACTCCGGCATTGCACGGGTGGTCAGGACCAGAGGAATAGCGGTCCGTTCGGCGATGCTGTCCCGCTTCCAGGCAAGCCAGGCACCGACGATGATGCCAAAGGCATAGGCGATGATCAGCGAACTGAAGGTCAGAATCAGTGTGTTGGGAAGCAGCTCCAGGACCCGCTCACCGACCGGCTGGCGATAAAAGAAGCTGTCCCCCAGTTCGCCCTGCAGCAGGTTCTTCAGGTAGATGAAATATTGTTCCCACAGCGGACGGTCGAGGCCGAACTTGGCCATAAGCGCCAGCTGCTGTTCTTCGGTGAAGGTCGGATCGATATAGGCCGCCAACGGGTTGGTCGGCATCAGCCGGAACATTAAAAAAAGAATGGTGACGACCGCCCAGAGCACAAAGATAAGTTGCGCCAGGCGGCTGCCGATTTGCTTAAGCCCAGTAATGGTTCAATACCTCCCGTTAGACCTGTTCCCGCACACGCGGGAACAGGCCTGTCGCGGTTTACTGTGCAAGCGTTTCCTTGACACCGTCAGGATAGTGCAGGGCGCCACCGTCAACGGTGTAACCGGCGTTCTCGAGGATCGATTTCGCCACATCCGCTCCGGTCTTGAATTCATTGACGTCCTGATTGTGCCAGAAGCCGAGGGCCGGCGATATAACCGAGTTCGATTTCACCGCATAGCCACGGAACGCCGCGCCGACGATGAGATCGCGGTTGATCGCATAGGACAATGCCTTGCGGAACTCGGGATCGTTGAATGGCGGACGGCGGTGATTGAAGGCGACATAGCGGAAACCCATGTCGATGGTCGAGACCACTTCAAGGTCACCATCCTGCTCCACCAGATCCAAAAGGATCTTCGGATCGCCCGAAAAATCGGCGAGGAAATTGATTTCACCGGAACGCAGCATGCCGATGGCAGCTTCTGTGTTCGGGACGATCCGAAGGATCCAGCGGTCGGCCTTGGGCGGCGAGAAGTGATCTTCGTTGGCCGTCAGAACGACCTCTTCATTTGTCGTCCAGCTGGTGAACTTGTACGGTCCGGAGCCAATGGGCGCCGGTTCCTGGAAATCTTCGGCGTTTTCGTCCTTGGTTCCAAGGTCGGCCAACACCGGTTCCCAGACGTGTTTAGGGATGATGTTGAGCTTCGACAGACTGGCCGTCAGGAAGGCTGCAGTCGCGTTCTTCAGCTTGAAGGTGACTTTGTTGCCGTCGGTCTCGATGGCCTCGATGTTGCCGACAAACGGCTTGTACATTGGCGCTTCGTCGCCCATGGCGGCTTCGAACGAGAATTTCACGTCGTCGACCGTCACCGGCTGACCGTCGTGCCATTTCATGCCGTCGCGAAGGGTCAGCGCAATGGTCTTGTCGTCCAGCCATTCATAGCTTTCGGCTGCCCAGGGCTGCGGCAGGCCGTCCGGTCCGATGCGCAGAAGCCGGTCCCAGACCAGCTCTGTGATCCAGCTGTCGGTGCCGCCGGATATAAACAGCGGATTGATGGCCTGGATGTTGTCGGACGAGTTCAGGATAATGTCTTTCTGCTCGCCAAGCGGCTGCATCGAAATAAAAGTCCAGGTGTTCTTGATGCCAATGCCGCCCTGATCGATGACGGTTGCCGGATCCCACACATTCTTGTCGAAGGCAAAGGTGGATTTCGGATGCACCAGCATCAGATTAGGCTGATCCTCGGCGAGGATCGACTGGGCCTTGTGAAGCAGTTCCCGACGTTTGGCCGGATCGGTCTCCATGCGTTGCGCTTCAACCGTGGCATCGAGCTCTGGATTGTTATAGCCGATGAAATTGTAGCCCTTGGGCGCGGTCGAGGAATGGAAAAGGTTGTAAATCAGCTCGTCCGGGTCCGAACGCTCGGGCCGACCGACCATCTGCCAGCCGGTGGTGTCCCATTTGTCACGGTTGTACCAGACAAGGTCCGCCATCTGCTCCCACGGCATGACGTCGACCTTGACGTCGAGACCGAGCTTGCGCCATTCCTGGGCGATCAGCTGGACAAACTGGAATTCCTGTGGCTGGGCCGCCTGGGGGCGGGTCGTCAGTGTGATTTCACGGATCTTGTCGCCAGCAGCAAAGGCCTGCGTGGCGATTGCGACCCCAGCCAATAGGGCGGCTATACCAAGTAGCTTCTTCATTTATGGTTCTCCCTTGTCATTCTTATGTCTGTGTTGTCAGGCGTCCGGTTCATCCGACCTTGAGATCGGCGACCGACTGTCCCTTCGAAACCTTCGGCGGCGGTGCGAAGGCCGTTCTGGAATGGGCAAGATTCATCGACACAAGCGTTTCGGCCTGTTTGAGCGCTGCTCTGCCGGCATTCACAGAAGGCACGCCCACGGTGGCTGAAATTTCATCCGCCATGTCGAGGAATGACATGGTCATGCAGCCGAAGATGATGGAATCGGCCCGGTCCTGCTCGACGCAGGCAGTGGCGACTTCGATCAACCGGGTTTTTGTGGCCTTATAGTCCGACATCAGTTCGAGAACAGGGATTCCAGTGGCACGAACCGAGGCAAGCTTTTCCCTGACGCCGGCTTTGACCGCCAGGTATTCCTGACCGGCAATCAATGTGTCGAATATCGTGAGCACACTGTATTTGTGACCCAGCGAGGCTGCCAGCAGCATGGATGACTCGCAGGGACCGACCACCGGCATTTCAACCAGTTCACGCGCGGCCTCGAGGCCCGGATCGCCGAAACAGCCGATGATGGCCGCATCGTAACCCTCGTTCTCACACTGCATGATCATGTCCAGAGTCGCCGGAATGGATAACGCTTCTTCATAGGCCGATTCAATTGATGAAGGGCCGGTCGGCACATCGCGGACGTCAACGCTCGTGCCGTCGAACGCCCAGTCGTTGAGCAAGCTTTCCCGGCGTTTGACTTCAGCAGAACCCATGGGGCCTTTTGACATTGGTCCTGGAACAACATAGGCGATACGCATGATCGTCGATCCGTACTTGACAAATGGTGTTTCATACAGCAAAACGCTGTTTTAATTTGTTAAGACTACGTGAAATGCACGGTTCGTGCAAGTCCCGCCAACGGAGGCCCATATTGAGTGAAGCGAAAGATTACCGGATAGCAGCGGTGGATCGCGCCCTGAGTGTGCTTGAAATCCTGAGCGAAAGGGGCGAGCTGGGTGTCACCGAAATGTCGAAAGAACTGGGCATGACGAAGAGCCTGGTGTTCCGAATCCTGCATACGCTCGAAGCACGCGGATATGTTGCCAAGGACGAGGTCCGCTCGATCTACGGGCTGGGATACCGCGCCTGGCACCTGGGTGACGAGGCGGCAAAGCAACGCGGCCTGATGCTGGCGGCCGAACCGCATATGGACGCCCTGCGTGACCGCTTCAACGAAAACGTCAATCTGGTCGTCAGGGACGGTTTGAACACGCTTGTGGTGGCAACCCGTCACAGCCGGCATTCAATGCGGCTTTACGCGGAACCCGGGCGTCACGGCCCGCTGCATGCGGGCGGTGGTTCGATGGTGCTGCTTGCCTATGCGCCCGCAGACGTGCGGCAGGAAACGCTCGCCGGGACGCTGACCAAATACGCCTCCCGCACCATTACCGACCCGATGGAGCTCGACAGAAAACTCGCACGGATCGCATCGGACGGCTTTCACCTGACCCGAAACGACCTCGACGAAGGGGCGTTTTCTGTTGCGGTGCCCATCTATGGGCCGGGCGGCAATGTGATAGCGGCGATCTCCGTCGCCGGACCTGTCGCACGGCTGGACAAAGAGTTGCAGGCACTGATCCTGAAAGAGGTGCTTGCTGCATCGGCAGCTATTTCCTCCAGCCTGGGTGTGCCGACAGGGGTTGATCAAACGGCTGTCGCCTGATTGTGACGGCGGTCCGTTTCGCCGTTTGAAACCGAACATTTCACAACGTTGATCCGACGTCCGCGATAGCCCCGGGGATGGGTGCGCGTGCAGTGGCGCATGTGTGTGAAAACATCATTACACTTGATTTGCGCGCTCAAGCTTGGTATTTCTTAAAACAAAACAGTGTTTTACTGAATGAAACAAGTAGTAATCCGGCGTTCCCGACTATCGCGCGGGTTCGCCAGCATTTTCAGCGTTGATCAGTGAGGAGATCCCCATGAACGAGTTAGAACAAGCACTTCTGTCGGACGTCAGTCTCGATGAGCCGTGGGGACTGGTAGAGAGTTTTTCCAACTTCAAGCGGGAGCATCCGACCGATGTGGATAAAGGCATGGATGAAGTCGCCTCCCGGCTGCGCGCCCATGGCGTTGAAGTAACGGTTCACCAGCCCAATCTCTATCTCAGCATACCGGGCGAGGCCCGTGTCGAAGCGAACGGGAAAACATTCCGCGCCAAGCCGCCAGCCTACAGCCTGGATGCCCGTAGTGGGCTTGAAGGCGAGCTGGTCTATATCGGCGCAAACCAGGCTGACGATATCGACACGATCTTCGACAAGAAGCTCGATCCGACCCGTGACGTGCGGTCGATGGTATCCGGCAAGATCGTGATTTCGGAAGGCTTCGCCAGCCCCGGCATGATTTCGCAGTTCGAGGAGCTCGGCGCCATCGGCGTGATCGGCATCAATCCCGGCGTCGACATTCACTGGGGCATTTGCACGACGGTGTGGGGCACACCCGATCTCGACGACCTGCCACGCAAGCCGAACGTTGTTTCCGTCGCAGTGAACAATCCGGACGGAATGGAGCTGATCGAAATTGCCAGGGCCGGCGGGCGGATAACGCTTTTCACCGAAATGGAGGAGGGCTGGTTCCCTTCAAAACTGCCGGAAGTGTTCATCAAGGGCTCAAAGGATCCGGACAAATACGTGCTTCTGCACGGTCACCTCGACAGTTGGGATGTCGGCGTCGGCGACAATGCAACCGGTGACGCAACCATGCTGGAAGTCGCCCGGGTGCTGTGGAAGAACCGCGACAAGCTTGACCGCTCGGTGCGGATTGCCTGGTGGCCCGGCCATTCGACGGGACGTTATGCCGGCTCGACCTGGTTTGCGGATGAATTTGCCCTCGATCTTGAAGAGAACTGCGTTGCGCAGGTCAATTGCGACAGCCCGGGCTGCCGTTGGGCAACCGAATTTCTCAATCTCTCGCGCATGTCTGAAACCGATGCCTTCATCGCGCAGGCGATCGAGGAAGTGGCCGGCAAACCCACATTCGGAGAGCGGCCGCACCGTGCGGGCGACTATTCGTTCAACAATATCGGCATATCCAGCTACTTCATGCTGTCATCGACCATGACGATCGCCGACCGCGAGGAAAAGGGCTACTACGCCGTCGGCGGCTGCGGCGGAAACATCGCCTGGCATACGGAGAACGACACGCTCGAAATCGCCGACAGGGATATCTTGCTGCGCGACATCAAACTGTACCTGTTGTGTATCTTCCGAAACGCCAATGTCGAAATCCTGCCATTTGACTGGCGACAGACGACGCAGGAGTTCCTGGCGACTATCGGATCCTACCAGCAGCAGGCCGGCGACCGGTTCGATCTGGGTCCGTCGAAGGCCGCGGTCGAGGAATTGCATGCCGCGCTCGAAGCCTTCTATGCCGGTGTAAACTCGGGTGCTGTTGCACCGGGTGACGCCAATAGGGTCATACAGGGCCTTGCGCGCATTCTCGTGCCGATCAACTTTACCCGGGAAATACGGTTCCGGCACGATCCGGCGCTGACCGTGCCGCCGCTGCCGACCATTTCGACGGCTGCGGAGCTGGACAATTATACCAACGGCACCGAAGGTTTCGCGCTGACTCAGCTGACCCGCGGTCAGAACCGGCTGATTTCTGCCGTGCGCCAGGCAAGGCGGCAGGTCGAACAGGTACGCGCCGGTTAGAACCGTGCGCGCCGCCTGGTACCGCAAAACCGGTCCGGCTTCCGAAGTTCTGGAAGTCGGATCGCTGCCGGACGAGATTTCCGGGCCCTTGCAGGCCGGGAATGTCACCATCCGGCTGGAGGCTTCCGGCATCAATCCGGCGGACGTGAAGCGCCGCGCCGGCTGGGGCGGAATGGCAATGGAGCACGATCTTGTCGTACCCCATGCCGATGGTGCCGGCGTGGTCGTCGAGACCGGCAAGGATGTTCCAATGGACTGGATCGGCCGGCGCGTGTGGGTGCGCAATGCGCAGGGAGGCTATGGCGAAGCCGGCAGAGCGCTTGGTACGGCTGCCGAGACGGTAAGTCTGCCGGTCGAGCAGGTCTTTAGTCTGCCAGACGAACTGGAATTTGCCGAAGGAGCCTGCCTCGGCATCCCGGCGCTGACCGCCTATGACGCGGTTTTTGCCAACGGTCCGGTTGCCGGACAAACCATCCTGGTAACAGGTGCCGCAGGCGCTGTCGGACATTTCGCCGCTCAGTTTGCCCGCGCGGGCGGTGCGCGTGTCATCGCCACAGTCAGCAGCGCCGAAAAGGCAGCCCATGTGCATGCTATCGGCGTTAACGAGATCTTGTCCCGGCATGACGTCGATATAGCCGAGAGCGTGCTTGCGATGACGGATGGTCAGGGTGTCGACAGGGTTGTGGAAGTGGATTTCGGCGCCAATCTCGATGCGACGCGGCAAATCCTCAAACCCCACGCAGTTGTCGCGGCCTATTCGTCGACGGCTGTCCCCGAACCGGTTCTGCCGTACTACGCCTTTGCATTTCGAGGCGCGACACTGCGGTTTGTCCAGGGGTTCCTGCTGACCCCGGATACGGTGGCAGCGGCAGTGGAGTTTTTCGATGAACTGGCAGGACGGGGCGACCTTCACGTCGCTATAGCCGAGCAATATCCACTTGACCGGATCGCCGAGGCCCATCAACGCGTCGAAGCGGGGAGCGCCATCGGCAACGTCGTTGTCGATATTGCCTGAATTGCCTCATTTTTCCCGACTGATGCGCAGTTTGGGCGACTTCTCCGGAAACAGCCCGGAGCGGAAGCGCTGCAGGACGAACTGCAGCAGCAAGCCGATCAGCAGCATGCGGATGTAGGACGAACGGGTTGCCCAGTCCGGCGGCAGCTGCTGGGTGACGACCTCGGTCAGTGACCAGATGGCCCAGATCGCCAGCGCACCGGCAATGGCGCCGAGATTGTTGCCGGACCCGCCGGCAATCAGCATCACCCAG
The DNA here is from genome assembly GCA_024244645.1 of Hyphomicrobiales bacterium. GTDB lineage: Bacteria > Pseudomonadota > Alphaproteobacteria > Rhizobiales > Rhizobiaceae > Hoeflea_A. The sequence continues at coordinate 15,100 of JAAEOH010000116.1, read as the reverse complement.
GCCAGGAACGTGATCAACAACGGTTCGGTGGCGTCGGGGCTGAAGAATTTGAAATAGTGCGCACTCAGCGCCCCGGCCACGCCCATGAAAACGGATCCAACGACGAAGGTTTCGGTGCGGAAGCGCTGAACATCCTTGCCGATCGAGGCAGCGGTCTCCTCATTGTCGCGGATTGCGCGCATGACACGCCCCCAGGGGCTTTGCTGCAAGCGCCGTGCAACGAGGAATGTCACTGCAACGATCAGCCAGACGAAGACAACAAAGACGACTTCGGCGGCACGGCCCGAATAGAATGCCTCCAGCGGACGGGGAATTCTCGAGATGCCGAGGCTGCCATTGGTCAGCCATTCCTCATTGACAATTGCCAGCCGGATGATTTCAGCGATGCCGATGGATGCCATGGCCAGATAGTCGGCCTTGAGCCGCACGCAGATGCGGGCAATTGCCCAGCCGACAATTCCGGAGGCAATGCCAGCGCAGATCAGGCCAACGACGATCGGCAGATCAAAACCGCCGAGATGGGCGCTGGAGCCGGCTGATGTCAGGATCGCTGCGGTATAGGCTCCGACAGCGTAAAAACCGGCGATGCCGGCGTTGAAAAGACCACCGAAGCCCCATTGCATATTGAGCGCCAGACACAGGATTGCGTAAATCCCGCCCATGGTGAGAAAGGCTACGATATAAAAGGCGATGCCGGGAAGCTCCATTACATCAGCCTCCCTCTGAAAAGGCCCTGCGGCCTGTAGATCAGGATGAGAACCATGATCACGAAGGCGACAGCGCTCTTGTAGCTCGGCGCGATCAGAGTGTCGCCGAAGAACGGGTAGGTGCAGGCTTCCTCGGCAATGCCAATGATCAGACCGCCGGCGATGGCGCCGAGCGGCTTGCCGATGCCGCCGAGAAGCGCAGCGGCGAACATCGGCAGCAGTAGGTTCCAGCCGAGATTTGTGTGCACATCAGTGTCAAGACCGACAAAGACACCAGCGATTGCAGCCAGTGCAGCGCCGATGATCCAGGTCCAGCGGATAATGCGTTCGGTATCGAGACCGGCGACGGCGGCAAGGTCCGGATCGTCCGCGACCGCCCGCATGGATTTGCCGAGCCGGGTGCGGCTGAGGAAATAGTGCAGTGCCACGGTCAGGGCCGCAGTGGCCAGGATGATCTGGATATGCCGGGTTGCGATGCGGAACGTGTCGAAAAAGATCGTCGGTTTCTGAAAGCCGGTCATATAGACTTGGCTGTCCGTTCCCCAGACAGTCTGGACAATCGACCGCAGGATCAATGCGACGCCAAAGGAGGCGATTACCGTATATATCGTCGGCAGATCGCGCAGCGGTCTGTAGAAAAGCCTGTCGGCCAGCAACGCCGCCAGACAGGTGACTATGATGGCAAACGGTATGGCCGCAAGCGCTGGGATGCCCAGCACCCAGACGGCGGTCAGAGCGGCGTAGGCCCCGACGGTCATCAGATCGCCATGGGCAAAATGCGCGAACCGCAAGATGCCGAAGATCATCGACACACCAACGGCGCCGAGGGCATAGATGCTGCCAAGTGTGATCCCGGGGATGAGATAGAAATTGATGAAATCGATCACGGCGCACCACCTCCGCCGAGAAAGGAGCGCCTGACTTCGTCATCGGCCAGGAGTTCGGCGCCGGTTCCCTCATAGGCGTTTTCACCGTTGACAAGAACATAGGCGTAGTCGGCAATCTGCAGCGCCTGCTTGGCGTTCTGTTCCACCATCAGGATCGACACGCCGCTGTCGCGCACCTGCAGCAGCAGGTCAAATATCACTTCGAGATAGGCGGGCGAAAGGCCGGCGGTCGGTTCGTCGAGCAGAATAAGCTTGGGATCGCTCATCAGCGCCCGGCCGACGGCGACCATCTGGCGCTGTCCGCCGGACAATTGGCCTGCCTGCTGCTTCAGCTTGTCCTTTAGGTCAGGAAACAGCTCCAGAATGTGGGCCTTGGTGGCTTCGGCGTCCCGCGGCGGAGCGGCGAAAGTGCCAACATCGAGGTTTTCATCAACACTAAGCGAGGAGAAAACGTTGTGGGTCTGCGGCACGGCGGAAATACCGAGCGGCACGAGATCAGCTGTCCGGGCATTGAAAATGGACATGCCGACGAATGTGATCTCGCCGGAAAAATGCTGGTTGAGACCGAATACAGCCTTCAGCAATGTCGATTTTCCGGCGCCGTTCGGTCCGATGATCGTGACGATCTGCTGGTGATCGACGTGTACGCTTATGTCCTTGATGATCGGCATCTTGCCGTAACCGGCACTGACAGCGCGAACATCGAGAACCAGCTCCGTCATGACGCATCCTGATATCTGCCGCCGCCGAAATAGGCTTCGATGACACGTTCATCGCGGCGCACTTCGTCGACCGTTCCCGTCATCAGCAACTCGCCCTGCGCCATGACAATCACCCCGTGGCAAAGCCGGGAGACAAAATCGAGGTCATGTTCGATCAGGCAGAAGGTGTATCCGGATTCTTCGTTGAGCTGCTTGATCTTGTCGGCGATCTTGCCGAGCAGCGTGCGGTTGACGCCGGCGCCGATTTCGTCGAGCAGCATGATCTTGGGTTCCTGCATCAGGGCGCGGCCGAGTTCGAGCAGCTTCTTCTGCCCGCCGGACAGATTGCCTGCGGGCTCACCGGCGAGTTGGGATATTTCCAGGAATTCCAGTGTCTTTAGGGCTTTGTCATAGGCTTCGCGTTCCTGCGACAGGCAGCGGGATGGGCGAAATACCGCATTCACGATGCCTTCACCGACATCATTTTTTGCCGCGACCATGAGATTTTCGATCACCGTCATACGGCCGAATTCGTGGGCCAGCTGAAAAGTGCGACTGAGGCCCTTTTCCTGCCGTCGGTAGGCGGGCAGGTCAGTGATGTCTTCGCCGTCGAGGACGACGCGGCCGAGCGTCGGGCTGAGCAGGCCAGCGATGACATTGAATGCGGTTGTCTTGCCGGCGCCGTTTGGACCGATCAGACCGGTGATGCGGCCAGCCGGCAGATCGAAACTGCAGTTGCGAACGGCGTCAAGCCCGCCAAAACGCATGGTGACATCATCAAGCCGGATGCGGGGAACCTGTTCCATGAACAATTCCAACCGCCCGCAGAAACGGGCCCGGGGCGGCTGTATTCCGGATTATTCAAAGACAGCGATTTGCTTGTAGCTGTCACCGTCGACAATAAATTTGCCGATGAAACCGGCAACATCCCCGTTGTCGTCGAATTCATGACTGCCGGCGGCGCCTTCGTAATTGATGTCCTTGCCGGCGGCGATCAGCTTGACTGCCTTTTCCCATTCGCCCGGTCCAACCACTTCGCCCGGAGCATTTGCGACTTCGCGCAGCGCGGCCTTGATTGCCTCGCGGTCGGTGGAGCCGGCCTTTTCGATCGCCAGTGCGATCAGCATGGTGGCGTCGTATGTCTGGTCGACAAACGGCTTGTCTGAGCCTTCGCCATAGGTCTCGTCAAAGCGCTTGTGCAGCGCATCTGCGGCCGGGTTTTCGCCCGGAGACGTGGGAGACGAGAAGAACGAGGTGGCAAGCGCTTCCGGGCCGACCTGCTCGATCAACAGATCGTCGCGCAGGCCATCCGTGCCGATGAAGCGGTCGAAGAAACCGTTTTCAAGCGATTGCTTGACGATCTTTGCGCCGCTGCCGCCGGCATAGGCGATGACCACCAGCGCGTCGGCGCCGCTCGAGGCGAGCGTGGCGAGTTCACCACGGTAGGAGTTCTTCTTGTCTTCGTGTTTTTCAAATGCGGTGACGGTTCCGCCCTTTTCCTCAAACGACGCCTTGAATGTATTGGCGATGCCGACGCCATAATCATTGTTTACATAGGCGACCGCGACCTTGTTGAGACCTTCGTCAAGAACGATATTGGCAAGCACCTGTCCCTGGTAATTGTCGCTCGGCACGATGCGATAGAGATAGTCATTGTCCTTGATATCGGTCACCGCGGGCGATGTCGCGGTCGGTGATACCTGCAGCACGTTGTTGGGGATCGACACGGCGTTGGCCGAAGCGATGGTCGCGCCGGAGGACAGGGCGCCCATGATTGCAGCGACGTTTTCGAGATTGACCAGCTTTGAAGCTGCGTCCACGGAGGGTTGCGCCGCGGCCTGACCGTCGGCAACCACCAGAACAAAATTTTGCCCGCCGAGGATGCCTCCGCCGGCATTGACATCGGCCTCCGCCAACTTGGCGGCGTTGAGGATCGGCGGAATGAAATTCGCCAGCGGCCCGGTTATGCCCATCAGCGCACCGACTTTGACGTCGTCGGCTAGGGCGGCACCGGTGGACGCGGCGATCAACGCCGCGACCGCAGCTGCAAGTATCGATTTCTTCATTTTCTTCTCCCTTTATTGCCGGCCTGGCGCTGGGCTTTTTCTGGCCTGATTATATTGTCGTTTGTTATGGCCTCTCAATCAAACGGATACTTTTTCATATTTCGGATCTTTCCAGATTTCCGATACCATTATCTCCCGCAGCCGCCTGACCGCTTCATAAATGTCGTGATGGCTCAATGCGGTGGGGCTGATGCCAAAGCGGATGGAATCGGGCTTGCGGAACGATGATACGACCTTTGCGTCGATCAGTGCCTCGACGACGCTGCCGGCGCCCGGTGCGCGGAAGCTGACATGACCACCGCGGCGCCCATGGTTCATGGGCGAGGTTATCTCGACACCATATTCGCCGCACATGGCCTCCAGGGCCCGCACAAAAAATTCGCTCAGCGACCTGTGACGCTCCCAGATGTCTTTAGGATCGTAATTCGCATAGATGTCGGCAGCGCAGAGGGCAATGGCATTGGCCCCGACCATGGGGGTTCCTGAAATGAAGCGTTTGATGCCGGCATGGGGAACATATTCACCGGAAAAGGCGTAAATGTCCGCATGCCCCATCCAGCCGCACATGGGTGGCCAGGCCTTTTCAACGAGATCCGGGCGTACATAAACATAGGCCGGGCCACCCGGACCGGTGCTCAGATATTTGTATCCGCAGCCGACGATGTAGTCGGCATCGCTGGCTTGGACATCGATCGGCACCGCACCGGCGGAATGGGAAACATCCCACAATACGAGTGCACCCCTGTCATGGGCCGCGGCATTGACCTTCGCCATGTCCCAGCGGACACCCGATTTGTAGCCGACATGGCTGAAAGAGCCGAGTGCCACCGTCTCATCCATTGCCGCGATCGCCTCGTCTTCGGTGTCGACACGGCGTATCTCGATCGCCCGGTCGCTGAAACGTTCGAAGCCCTGCAGGACATGAAGATCGGTGGGGAAGTTCTCCGCCTGGGTGACGATTGTTGCGCGGTCGCTGTTGACGGCAAGCGCATGACCGGTTGCCTTGTATAGATTGACCGTTGTGTTGTCGCACACAACCACTTCGCCCGGTCCGGCGCCGATCATAGGCGCAATGCGATCCCCCAGAATTGACGGCATGTCGACCCAATCGCGCTCGGCCCAGCCGCGCCGCCGCAGATTGACCCAATCATCCACCAGGCCGTTGGCGGCATCGCGTGCGCTTTTGGGTGCGGGACCGACAGAATTGGCGTCGAAGAAAATCCAGCCTTTGGGCTGTTCGTAGTGCGAACAGATGGATGCGATCCGGTCGCCGGCATCAAGCGCGCGCGCCTCCTTTGCCAGATCAGTTTTGTCCAACATCATGCCGGTCTCCATCCCTCGCGGGAAAGTTTCATATTTGAAATATCCTGTCAACTCGCTGCTGCGATGATTGGGCTGCATTTGCGACGCCCTGCACATGCGCTGTACGGGTAAGTGCCCAAATACCCCCAATTTTCAGGAAAAAACTTGCAGATCAGAAAGCAGGCCCGCGTCCTGAAAGCCGTTCGAGGGCTGTCCTCGCATTGCAATAAAATTTCATATATGCAATATCGACAACCGGGATACGGAACAACAGACACAATGGCCGGGCAAACAATGCAGCCGGAGAATGCGCCACAATGATAGACGGTCAAAAGGTCCGTCTGGCGGTCGATATAGGCGGAACATTTACCGATGTCGTGCTCGAAATCGGTGCAATCCGGCACAGCACAAAAATCCTGACGGATATTCAGCGGCCGGAACGGGGTCTGATGCTCGGGGTCGACCGCGTATTGACGGATACGGGCGTTGAGCCGGAAGCCGTCGATCTGTTTGTCCATGGGACCACCCTCGCAACCAATGCCCTGATCGAACGAAAGGGCGCCCGGACCGCTTTCATTACAACGGCCGGCTTCGAGGATATTCTGGAACTCGGATATGAGAAGCGGTTCGATCATTATGATCTGATGATCGATATGCCGCCCGCCATCGTGCCGCAGGATCTGCGTTTCGGTGTCGATGAGCGGCTGGCAGCCGATGGCTCGGTGCTCAAGGCGCTCGATATGTCTGGTGTCGAAAATATCGCCGACAGGATCAATGCGCTGGGTGTCGAGGCTGTGGCAATCGGTTTCCTGCATGCCTATGCCCATCCGGATCACGAGCTGCAGGCAGCCGAGATATTGCGCGGATGCATCGACCCTGCGATCACAATCTGTAAGTCGCATGAAGTGTGTCCGCAGGTGCGCGAATATGAGCGGTTTTCGACGACCTGCGCCAATGCCAGCGTGCGCCCGCTGATCTCGGGTTATCTGACAAGACTGCGCGATACACTTACGGACCGGGGCGTGCGCTCGCCGCTGTTCCTCATGATGTCCGGCGGCGGCCTGACGACGCTGGACAGCGCTGCGCGATTTCCGATCAGACTGGTGGAATCAGGACCTGCCGGTGGTGCGATCCTTGCAGGCCATATCGCTCAGTCCGCCGGATATGATGAGGTGATGTCCTTCGATATGGGCGGTACCACCGCCAAGATATGCCTGATCAGCAAGGGTGAACCCGAACGGGCGCGGCGTTTTGAAATAGCCCGTGCCTACCGCGATATCAAGGGATCGGGATGGCCGGTCCGCATCCCGGTCATCGAAATGGTGGAGATCGGAGCGGGCGGGGGGTCGATCGCGAGGGTCGATCCCCTGAACCGCATCACCGTCGGACCCGACAGCGCAGGGTCGGAGCCGGGGCCGGTCTGTTATGGACTTGGCGGCCGCAATGCCACTGTCACTGATGCCAACCTTGTCCTCGGACGAATCGATCCGGCCTATTTCGCCGGCGGCAAAATTGCGCTGGATTTGTCGGCGGCGGACGCTGCGCTGACCGACCAAATCGGCAAACGGCTGGGTCTCGAAGCCCATTGGCCTGCGGTTGGTATCAGCGAAATCGTCGAGGAAAATATGGCGAACGCCGCACGTGTCCACGCAATCGAACGGGGAAAGGATGTTTCGCGTTGCACCATGATCGCCTTTGGCGGCGGGGCGCCGCTGCATCTGTGCCGGCTTGCAGAAAAGCTGGGCATTTCAAAAATGGTGGTGCCGAGCGGGGCGGGCGTCGGCTCGGCAATCGGATTTTTACGGGCACCTATTTCCTATGAGGTGACCCGCAGCAGCACCATGGCGCTGGACAGGTTCGATGCCAAGAGGGCAAATCAAATCATCCGGCAGATGGAAGAGGAGGCAATCCGCATCGTCGAACCGGCCGCCATGGGCGGCTCGGTTTCGGTCAGGCGCATTGTCGATATCCGGTATGCCGGCCAGGGCCACGAAATACAGGTGACACTGGGCGATGGCGCACTTGCAGCCGGCGACGGACCCAAAATACACCGGGTGTTCGAAGCGCTCTACAAATCCGTCTACGGGCTGAGCCTCAGCGGTGTTCCCGGCGAAATCATCACCTGGTCCGTCACCGCCGAATGCGATCTCGATGATGGTGACGAAGCACCGCAACTCAAGCCTTCACGTGCTGATCCACACCCGAGGAGTGCCCGTATGTTGTTTGATGGTGCCACAGGGGATGTTCTCGAAACGCCGGTTTACTGGCGCTTCGATCTGAGCGCCGGACAACAAATTGATGGTCCTGCCATAATCGCCGAAGACGAGACATCGACGGTCATTACATCGACATTCGATGCAACGATCCAAGGCGACGGGTCGATTGTCCTTGAGCGTCGGGAGACCGGGTCATGAGCAACGCGGCGTTTGCGGGCATCCAGACACAGGTGATGTGGAACCGGCTGATTTCAGTGGTCGAAGAGCAGGCGCAATCGCTGTTGCGCACGGCCTTCGGGTCGGTGGCGCGCGAAGCGGGCGATCTTTCCGCAGGGGTCTATGATCTCACCGGTGCCATGCTTGCGCAGGCGGTGACCGGCACGCCAGGCCATGTCAACACGATGGCCAATGCCGTTGCGCACTTCCTTGAACGCTTTCCGATTGAAACGCTGTCGCCGGGCGATGTTCTCATCACCAACGATCCGTGGATGGGGACGGGACATCTGTTCGATTTCGTCGTGGTTACACCGGCCTTTCACGACGGCAGGCCGGTCGGCATCTTTGCGTCCACCTGCCACGTCATCGATGTCGGGGGGCTCGGATTTTCGGCCGATGCAAACTCCGTCTTCGAAGAGGGCACGCTTATCCCGCATATGCATTTGCGCAGGAGCGGACAGCTGAACGAAGATGTGTTGTCGATAATAATAGCCAATACCCGCAATCCGGTTGAGGTGCGCGGCGATCTGATGTCACTTGTCAGCGCCAATGATACCGGCGTCAACCGGCTTGTCGACATGATGTGCGAGTTTGACCTGCAGTCGCTGCAGCCGCTTGCCGAACACATTTTGCAGACATCGCGCGATGCGACGCAGCAGGTAATCCGCGAACTGCCGGATGGCATATTCGACTACGACCTGCCACTGGACGGTTATGAAGCGCCGATCACGATCAGGACCCGGCTGGTGATTGACGGGGACAATATAACAATCGATTTCACCGGCAGTTCACCGGCATCCAATTACGGCATCAATTCGCCGCGCACCTACTCTCAGGCCTATGTTGTGTTCGGGCTGAAGGCCGTTGTCGCGCCGCATGTACCGAACAATGCCGGGTCGCTCGACTGCTTCAAGCTCGTCAGCGAGCCGGGCAGTTGTGTGGATCCGCTACCGCCGAGCCCGGTGACGGCGCGGCATGTCATCGGTCAGATGCTGCCCGATGCGGTCTTCGGATGCCTTGCGCGGGCGCTGCCGGATCGCGTGCAGGCGGAAAGCGCCGGCAGCATCTGGGTGCTGGCGATGGCATCGGCCCATGGCAGGGCGCCAGTGGAAACGCTCGCCGGCACAACACGCTTCAATGTCATGAATGTTGGTATTGGCGGCGTCGGTGCGCGGCCCGGCAAGGACGGACTATCAGCCATGGCCTTTCCGAGCGGTGTCGGATCGATCCCGGTGGAGATCACTGAAAACCAATGCCCGTTGTGGTTCAGGCGAAAGACGATCCTGCGGCAATCGGGCGGCTCAGGACAGTGGCGGGGCGGCAACGGGCAGGTCATCGAGGTGGCGAACCGGGAGCCGGCACCTTTCACGGTTTCCGGTGCGACATTCGAACGGATGAAGCATCCTGCTCAGGGGCGCGCCGGTGGTGGTGCGGGGAATCCCGGATCCGCAGCGCTCGGTTCCGGTCAGACACTGGCGGGAAAGGGTGTCCACGTCATTCCCGCAGGTGACAGTCTGGTTGTAGAACTGCCGGGTGGCGGAGGGTTCGGTTCGTCGCAGGACCGCACCAAGGCAAGGAGGGATTTTGATGAGTAAGCAACAGAGTAATGCACGGGTCTTTCAGGACCTTCACATCGGCGCCAAGCTGAAAACCTTCAGGCGGGCTAAAGCGCTGTCACTGAGCGACTTGTCGAAACTCACCAATATTTCAGAGGCGACGCTGTCGCGGGTGGAAAACGAACAGACCCCGGTCAGCGCACACAATCTTTATATCCTGAGCCAGGTGCTGGGTGTCGACATCACCGCCTTTCTGGGTGTATCGGCCAATCCGATCCGCAACGGCGTGCGCTCCATCACCCGCAAATCCGATCAGTCTCCGGCCGAGACCGCACGTTATCTGACGGATGTTTTGTGCACAGACCTTGCCAACAAGAAGATGCATCCAGCGGTCAATATCGTCGAGAAGCGATCGGTCGTCGAAGTCGGAGACCTCGCCAGCCATCCGGGTGAGGAGTTCCTTTACGTGCTCTCCGGCAAGCTCGTCCTGCATACGGATTTTTATGCTCCACTGCTGCTTGAAGAGGGGGACAGCATCTATTTCGACGGCACCATGGCGCATGCCTACATCTGCGCCGGCGATGAACCGACACGTATTCTCGTGGTCAACACGGTGGATTCCACCGCCAGCAGGGATGTGCCATGAGTTTTGCCCCCAGCCATATCACCTCGGTCGAGATCGAACGTCCCGCGCAGTTGGTTTTCGAATTCGTCTCTTCGCCCGTAAATCTCGACAGATGGACGTTTGGTACCTGGTCGATTGAAATCAGCGACGACGGGCTGGTGCACGGGACGAGCCTGTTTGACGGAAGCTCAGTCTATGTCCGTGTCGATCCCGATCCGCAGCGCATGATCGTCGATTATCATATCGCCGGCACCGAAGACGGCCCGTTGATCCCACGGATCATGGCGCGGGTAAACCCGGGCGATCATATCGGTATACCAGACGACCACAGTGTCCTGTCGCTGATGACATGGCGCAGCGCCGACAGCGACGATTTTGCCTGGCACAGGCTGACAACCATCCATGAAACGGAAATCCTGCTGGTGAAATCAATCATCGAGCAGCAAATCAGTGAGAGAGCGATATGAGCGCCGACCTGAGCACCATGCCCGAAAAAATCAGTGCGGCGGAAATCCGCCTGCCAACCGGCAATTTCAGCGATGATCTGCCGTTTTTCCTTAAGTCACTGGGCTTCCGCCTTGACAAGATTTTCCCGGCAGACGATCCGGCCGTTGCGGTCATATCCGGTCATGGCATGTGCATCCGGCTGGAGCGCGATTCGGATAATCCGGCAGGAGTGTTGCGGCTGTTGTGCAATGAGCCGGGGCAGTTTGCCGGTGGCGAGACGGTGATTGTGAGCCCCGGCGGGACGAGGATCGAGATCGCCGACGCCAATCCTCCTCTTGTGCAGCCGGAGACGCAGCATTCGTTTCTTGTGCGGCGGTTGAAAGACAGCGACAGCTGGATCATAGGTCGGGCGGGCATGCGCTATCGCGATCTCATTCCAGGCCGGCTGGGCGGCTCCATTATCGCCTCGCATATCCGCATTCCCGATGGCGGCCCGGTGCCGGATATGGTGCATTACCACACGGTCGGTTTTCAGCTGATCTTCTGCTATCGCGGCTGGGTTGAGGTTGTCTATGAAGACTAGGGATCGCCGATCCGGCTGACGGCGGGCGACTGCGTCATCCAGCCGCCGGAAATACGGCATCGCGTACTGGTCGCCTCGGACAATGTCGAGGTCATCGAAATCGGTGTGCCCGCCGAGCACGTCACGACCATCGATCACGCCATGACCCTGCCGAACGACAAGGTCGATCCGGGCCGGGTGTTCCAAGGGACCCGTTTCGTTTTCGACAGGGTGGCGGAGGCCGTGTGGAAACCGTGGCGCATTCCGGGTTTCGACGCGCGTGATACGGGCATCGGCGAGGCGACCCAGGGTATTGCCGGTGTCCAGGTTGCCCGCCCGCTCAAGGGTGAACCGCCGGCACGCACCAGTCACAACACGGACATTCATTTCACATTCGTGATGGAAGGTTCATTGACGCTCAATGCCGATGGGGAAGCGCCGTATGCCATCGTTGCCGGCGATGCGTTCGTGCTGCCGCCCTATCTGAAAGTGGTCTATGAAAACTGCTCGGATGATTGCGAGCTGCTGGAGATCACCCTGCCTTTGTCATTCGAGACGGAAATCGCGATGGATTAGAACGGCGCTGCAAGTGATGACGATATGGCCAGGCCCGGAAAAGCTCGGGCCGGACCAGGGCCTTGCTGATCGGGGTCACGACCCGAAAATTTATTGTTGGTAAAAACACGACAACTCGGGCACAAATCCATAATGGCATCCCGTCAGGAGGTTATGATGAGTGCTCAACCGGAATCCATTGCGCGTTCGAACATCGATCACTGGCAGGAAAGGGTCGATCTGGCCGCCGCCTTCCGCTGGACAGTGCGCCTCAATATGCACGAAGCGGTCTCCAATCATTTTTCACTGGCGGTCAATGATGACGGGACACGGTTCTTGATGAATCGCAACCAGGTGCACTTTTCGCGCATCCGGGCGTCGGAACTGCTGGAGCTCGACGCAAATGATCCCGAGACGCTGTCGCGTCCGGGTGCTCCCGATCCCACGGCCTGGGGTCTGCACGGATCTGTGCACCGGCGGTGCCCGCATGCCCGCTGCGTGATGCATGTGCATTCCATTTTCGCAACCCTGCTGGCGTGCCTCGCGGACAGCACACTGCCGCCGATCGATCAGAACACGGCGATTTTCTACGACCGCGTGGTGGTCGACGAAGAGTTCGGTGGACTGGCCTTCGAGGAAGAGGGAGAACGCTGCGCGGGCCTGCTTGCCGATCCGATGAAAAAGGTGATGGTGATGGGCAATCATGGTGTCCTTGTCATCGGTGAAACCGTTGCCGACACGTTCAACCGGTTGTTTTTTTTCGAGCGTGCCGCCGAGACCTATATCCGTGCGCTTCAAACCGGCAAACCGCTGCGTGTTCTGTCTGATGAGATCGCAGCCAAGACAGCGGACGAGATCGAAAATTATCCGGGTCAGGCGAACAAACATTTCGACGAGTTGAAGGCCATCCTCGACGACGAAAACGATAGCTACGCGAGCTGACTGTTGGCCGGTTGCAGGGCTCCGCAAATCGCAGGAACGGAACTGATGATCCATAGGGAAGGTTTGTCGGCATGAATGGCGTGGCGCGCGGATTTACGGCGCAGGAGTTCGAGCAGCGTCTTTTGCGCGCGCAGCAACTGATGGCCATGGCCAGGCTGGATGCGCTGCTTTTGACCACAGAGCCTGAGGTGCGCTATTTCACCGGGTTTCTGACACGGTTCTGGGAAAGCCCGACGCGGCCATGGTTCCTGCTGGTGCCGGCGACCGGCAAACCGGTGGCGGTCATCCCGACCATCGGGGCGGAGCTGATGGGCAAGACCTGGATAGAGGACATTCGTACCTGGCGGTCACCGGATCTTGCCGATGACGGTGTGGCACTGCTTGCCGATGCGATCCGCAATCTCGTCGGCAACGGCGGTCGGATCGGGCTTCCCACGGGTCATGAAACGCTGCTGCGCATGCCGTTGCAGGATTTTCAGGCGCTCAGCCAGAAACTGACACCGCTGCAGCTTGTCGGTGACGACGATATTCTGCGCAGGCTTCGCATGGTCAAATCACCGGCGGAAATCGACAAGATCGAAACGGCCTGCGCGATCGGCGGGCGAGCGTTTGAGAGGGTCGGCGATATTGCCAAAGAAGGCATCGGACTTGAAGAGGTGTTTCGCCGCTTTCAGATGGTTTGTCTTGAAGAGGGGGCGGACTGGGTTCCCTATCTTGCCGGGGGTGCCGGAAAGAACGGCTATGCGGATGTGATTTCACCGGCAGCAGCCGCGCCGCTCAACCGCGGCGACGTTCTGATGCTTGATACGGGGCTGGTCTGGGACGGCTATTTTTGTGATTTCGACCGCAATTTTGCGATTGGTGAATCAGACGAGACGGCGAGCAGGGCGCACCAGAACCTTGTCGAGGCGACACAGGCGGGTTTCGAGGTCGCCAAACCGGGCGCGCGCGCAGCCGACCTGTTCCATGCCATGGACCGGATCGTGACGGGCGGCAAGGGCACGTCCGAAGTTGGCCGGCTCGGCCATGGCCTCGGCATGCAACTGACCGAATGGCCCTCACTGATCCCCGATGATTACACGGTTCTGGAGGAAGGCATGGTGCTGACACTGGAGCCGGGCATCGAAACGGGCCGCGGCCGCATGATGGTGCATGAGGAAAACATTGTCATTACGCGGGACGGTGCGCGGTGGCTGACCGACACAGCGGAACCGGCGCTGCCGGCGATCGGATAGACGCATGACGAATTTCGAATACACAACAAGCGAACCCATCGGCAGCCGGGCGACCTTCGGGCTTGTGGTTCTTCAGACCGATGAAACGATCGAGCACGATTTCCGCCGTTTGTTGCCCATCGACAATGTGGCGCTTTATGCAAGTCGCGTTCCGAGCGGTCTTGATGTTTCGTGCGAAACGCTGGGCGAGATGGAAAAAACGATCCCCGCCGCGGTGGGGCTTTTCCCGCCCTGGCTCAAATTCGAATGCATCGGCTACGGCTGCACGTCGGCCTCATCGGTGATCGGTCCCGCCCGGATTGCCGAACTGGTGCACGGGGAAGCCGAAACGCAGGCGGTTACAGAGCCGGTCTCCGCGCTGGTCGCGGCCTGCGGGCACCTCGGCCTTTCACGGCTCGGCTTTTTGTCGCCTTACGTCGAGGAGGTCTCGGGCACGTTGCGTTCGGTGCTTGCGGAGCGGGGTGTCGAAACGCCGGTGTTCGGCTCATTCAACGAGGCGGTTGAAGAGAAAGTCGCACGGCTTTCAGGGCAGTCGATCATGGATGCGGCGCTGGAGATCGGCGCGTCGGACGCGGTGGATGCGGTGTTTTTGTCGTGCACCAATTTGCGCACGCTCGATGTTATCGCTCAACTCGAAGCCCGGCTGAACAAACCGGTGCTTTCAAGCAATCTGGCGCTGGCCTGGCATATGATGTATCTGGCCGGCGAGCTTGCGCCGGCGACACCTGTCGGCAGGCTGATGGGCGCATAGCCCCGGGCAGATCGGTCTGCCGCGGCAAATCCTGTCCAATTATTGACATTCGTGCTTTTGAAAAAGCGGCCGGGCATACCTATATTGGTAGGGTGCCGATCTAAAAATAGCTGCATTTCCAACCGGGAATTTCCGGTTTTTTTTGAACTGAAATCCGGTTCAAAATAATTTGGATTTTTTTTTGCGAGATTGCTGTTGACTTAAAAAGGTTGTGTTGCGTATAAGTCGGCCACTGACGAGGGCGGGGCGCCGCTGGCGCTGACATCGTTTGCTCTTGTTGTTTCTCATATTGTCTGCGTTTATGCGCGACTTTTTGGGTTTTGCCTGGGTTT
>JAAEOH010000115.1 GCA_024244645.1 Hyphomicrobiales bacterium | reverse complement strand
GGCTCAGGACCACCAAGACCAAGGGCTGCCTCAGTCGCAAGACCGCGCTCGCCATGGTCTTCAAACTGCTGTTGAGCGCCAGGAAGAAATGGCGCAGGCTCGATGGATCAAACCACCTCGACGAGGTCATCCAAGGAGTGAGATTCGAGAACGGCATCAAGCAAATCCAAAACGCCGCCTGACCAGCCCGTCACCAACTTTCGGGCATAGCTCACAAAAGCCACGCGACCGGTAATGAGCAATCGCGGGCAAAAACGTGGGTATAAGTGTGGGTAGAGTTTTTCAAGTTGTCTGTATCCTTTGCCATTCCTAGGGCTTGCGCGGACACCCCATCCGCCACTTTTATTCTATAAGTATATGATATAAAACAAATTATTCACACGCATTTTAGCTATATCTACAATTATATCTGAAATTAGGACCATGCAATCGCAGTCGCCAACCCTGAGAACGCGGCGCTTTCAGCACATAGACCAGTAGGTCTTTGACGCTCTCGAATAGCGTCTTATCCGCCGTGTAGTTGATAACGATGTATCGGATGGGGGCCGGGGCTACAGTTAGTCGTCTTTCCCCATGATGTGATGATGGTAGCTGCAAAGGTTTCCATCACAGTAGCGATAATCGTCAACGGTGAGCGGTGCGCTGCAAACGAAGCATTTATATCCTTCGAGGTCGAAACCGCAATTTGCACATCGTTTTTCGTTCGCTACGAACGTGTCGCGTTGGCATTCCGGACAGCTTTCAAGGGGCGGGTCACCGCCATCGGTCATGGCTACGTAGGCTTCCCATTCGAGTGCGCGTCCCAAGGCATCCTCGAAAACGTCTTCGGTATCGCATTCCCGGCCACATTTTGAACAAATCAAAGTCAATGTATCGGGGTTCGTTGCGGCCGCATTGTCGTTTCTTATCAACGCCGATGTGCAGTGCGGACATCGAAACTCCTCGGCCGCTGTGGCAAGAGCTACACTTTGCCAGTCTACTTCGTCGAAACTTGCGCGACAGGCGTCGTGTTCCTTCTTAAAAACTCTTGCTTCGTTAAGCAGGGATTCCCAAGCATGATCGCCCAAGAGATCGGACGGTTCGTGGTGAAGTTCATCAACGATGATGGAGCGGATAATCGGCATAGCGTCGGAAAGGGCTTCTTGAATTAGAGTCGGACCGACGTTGGGATGCATGTGTTCGATGTCGTTTCGAATTTCCGCAAGGCGCGCGAGCTTTGAGAGGTCAACGTTCAACTGCAACTGCTTGAAAGTCTCTTCGATCTCGACTCGGTCAATCGTTCTTCGGCCATCACCGACGAGCCGAACGTTCCCATCTTCGTCCTTGATTGCTTTCTTTTTCGTCCGAATTAGCACTTCGTTCGAGTCAGGCGGCGACATCTGCCGCCTCTTCCCAGGCCAAGAATGCTGGAACTTCCTCAAGGCAGCTGGATATGCGTACGATTAAAAGCACGACGCTCTAGCAGGGTGCTGAAAAAGTCGGTGAGATGGGCAGGGCTCGCAATAAAAGAATCGACACGGTGCCACTAGCGAAAAGAAAGAATCGCCCCCGGGTCATTTAGGAATCATTCTTGCTCAAATCCGTGCCGGAAATAGT
>JAAEOH010000114.1 GCA_024244645.1 Hyphomicrobiales bacterium | reverse complement strand
GGATGCGAATAGCACAAAAAAGAACAATCGAAGAAGCATGGCGATATGTCGGCGAACTCGTCGGATCAATCAAACCAACCGAGTGCGCAAACTACCTCAAAAATGCCGGATATGCTTCCGTCTAAAGGTGACAGACTCTAGGGATCGGACCGTGCCGGCCGGGCCTATCGAGGCGAGGGCGATGGCCCGGGCTTCCGCCTCGCCAGTGCCTTGCGGGCATATTCGGCCACGCGCTGCCGGCAGGCGCGGTCGTCGATCAGGTTGTGGAACTCTTCAGGGTCCGCTTCGAGATCGAAGAAGAGACACGGCAAGCCCTCGAAATGAACGTATTTATAGCGCGACCCACGGATGATGCTGATCATGCATTGTTCAGCCTGCAATCCGAGCGGAGCACCATTCCTGCCCCCCCACGGGCTCCTCATGTCGAACTCGGCATAATATTCCCGGCGCCAGTCTTCCGGCTCCTGGCCTCGGCAAAAGGCGCGCAGTGAGAACCCGTCGCACTGGGCCGGGGCCGGCCGTCCAATCCGGTCAAGAATGGTCGGCATGATGTCGATGCTCTCGGTGAAGGCATTGATGATCCGGCCATCGACCGGGCGCGCCTCTGCCGCCGGGTCGCGGATGATCAGAGGCACGTGAAAGGTCTGCTCGTGGTAGCCGAATTTCGCGAACATCCAATGGTCGCCCAGATATTCGCCATGATCGGAGGTGAAGATAATCAGCGTGTTGTCGTAGGCGCCGGTTTGCTTGAGAAAATCGATTAACCGGCCGATCTGGGCATCGACCTCCGAGATCATGCCAAAATAGGTCGCCTTGATCTGGCGCAGATCGAGTTCCGGCAATAACAGGTTGTCGCGCGAATCCGCGCCGACCGTAAAACCCGCCCCCTGCTGGTCGTACAGATAATGTTGCAGCCAGGGATGCAGCCCGGCCTCTTGCTCCGCTGTCGGACGGCGCACGGGCAGCTTCATGGCCTCGGGTTCATAGAGAGCGTGATAGGGTTCCGGTGCGATGAATGGCGGGTGCGGCGAGAGAGTGGACAGATGCACGAACCAGGGTGACGCGTGGCCTGCCGCAAGATAGTTGATTATCTCATCGACAAGGAACGCCGTATTGCTGTCCTCTGCCCTGAACAGGGCTGGCGGATAGGTTCGCCCGCTACCGACCGCACCCGGATAATCGGGCCGTGGGCGGAAAAGCTCCTTCGGATCTTTGGGTATCGCATACCCCTTGGATTTTAGCCGCTCGAACCACAGGCTCCAGTCGTTGCCTGACGGCGCGACCGGGTCCATGCCGGGCAGCACCTGTTCAGCATATTGATGCGCGCGGTTCTCCGGCGCCGGGGAGCCGGGGTCTTCAACGATATCGGTATAGCCGAACAAGGCGGGCTGATACCCGGCCCGGCGGGCCTCCAGCGCCAGATTGGTGTGTGTTGAATCCAGCGGAATACCATTCGAGTGAACGCCGTGATTGTGAAGATACATGCCGGTGTAAAGACTGGCCCGCGACGGGCCGCAGGGGGCGGCCTGGGCATAATGACGTGCGAACAGCACACCGTCGTTTGCAAGCCGGTCAAGGTTCGGAGTTTTCAGGTCCGCATGGCCCAGCGCCGACAGACATTCACCGCGCCATTGGTCGGCGGTAATGAAAAGGATGTTCATCGCGCCCGTCTTCCCAAGAGCATTGGCCCAGTGCATCAGCTGGCCACCAAGATCACAAGTGTAATCAAAATGCCAAGTGTGCGGGTCATGGTGCTCAGTCCGAGGTTCCTGTGTTCATCAGTGGTACTCAATATTGCCACAAATTGTGGAACAACGCACCTGAACGCTAATTGAATTGGGAATTTGGCGATCCTAACTATGTCTGGTGTTGGCGGTGCGCCCCGAGGGCGCTGATCACCAGTGGAGGAGGGTTCCACACGAACAGGTGTCGATAGGTCCGATAGCCGAGAGACTCTGTTTGTGGCACTTGATGCTCGTCTCAGCCTTCGTCCAGGCTTCCGTAGTACACTCAACTCCGGAAATCTGACGGCCCGTCTCCGCACGGGGATTTATAGCGCACAATCTCCGTACGGCGATCATCACCACATGTCTGCAAGGGGTCAAAAGTCCCCGTGCATTTCACCCATCGCTATCCCAATAGCGACCAGCCTACATAAGGCAGCAATGGGCTCGGAGTCGACACTCGCTGCAATGCACACGTCAGGAAAGCATAGTTCTCGGCACGAAGGACGGCTCAGCGGACCTTTTACCGTTTTCAATTTGGGCTGATATCCTGCCTGCGACAAGCCTGTCAACGTCACTTTGTGCCAACAGCGGCCGTTCGCCAGAATCTGGCTATGACGACTTGGAGCCCAACCTCGCTGTTCGCGTCACGTCGCAATTTGAATGCTTGTACCGCGTTGTCACCGTCACTATTGGCCCGAAGTGGACGGTTATTTCACCACTGCTACGTCAGACAATGTAGATTCTGAGAGTGTCTATGTTCGGCGTATCAACCGACGTCTTCGCGGTCAGTTCCCGGAACTCGTGCGCTAGCGATTTTATCTCGTCGCGAGCGGCCTCCGCGTGCATCGAAAAGGCCACCTCAGCAAATTTGCTCTCAAGCAACCGCTTCACGGACATGATGATTATGAACTCTGGTAGCCAGTAGAACATGTTAAACGCGAACGGCTGGCGTTTCCTGAATCCGAGCGCCCGCAGCACACGGCCTCCTTCCTTGGCCGCTCGGACTGCTGAACGAAGCGTCTGTTTGTCTTTCGAGGCCTGGTAGTTGTCGCAATCATGTTTGTAGAGAGCGCCGGCAAGCGGGAGGACCAGTGCGGCATGATACTTGAGCCATCCGTCTATATCTCTGGTCAATTCGACCGGGATTCCAGCAGACTCAAAGAGCGATTTAACCGCCAACGTTCTTTCTTTGCTGAAACCATCGACCTCGCCGATGGTTACGGCTCTCCGTTTCCCCTTGGGTTTCTCTCGATCGCAGTAGTGGACGACGTGCTCGCGAATTCCTCCGCCCGCACCAGGGAAGCCGAAAAGCACCTTTTCGACCGGTAGACGCTTCAGGTACACTTCGAACCCCAGAGCATTGTTGCCCATGAACAGGATATTCTTCACGCCACGGCTCGCCGCGAGAATCTCGAAGACAGGAAGAAGCTTGTTCTTCCTGATGAGAACGATGACCAGATCGTATTGATCGTCCGGCTTCAGTTCGCTCACCACGTTGACGCGCGATGAGTTCCTTTGGCCGGTCATTTCATTCACCAAGACCAGCCCGTTTTCCTTAAGCCAGTCGTGCCGCTCACCGCGCGCAAGGACAGTCACATCGCTGCCCGCCTCGTGAAGCAGGTGCGCATAGACGGACCCCAACGGTCCGGCTCCAAAGAACAGGGTTCTCATCAGCAATCCTTCGTTCTGCGCAGGCCACCAAACTAAAGGCGTCGAGCCATCGACCAAGAGGCCGCAACATCTTAGCAGCATCGCCTCGTGGGGATACGCGTCATAGGATCTTATCACTGGTTGTCTTGCGAAATCGTGCCACGTATGAACGTTTTTGTGGTGCCGCTAAACCTCCGTTCTTGGCATATAGCGCCGGAGATCGACAGGTCGTAGGCTGAACAAAAAACAAAATTGAAAACAGTAGTTTGTCCTGTGTGGATGGCTCCCTTTTTGCCAGTCACCACAAAGATCAAATTGTGTTTGGGCGAGATGGCAAGATACTGTCCGTTGGTACCAAGTACTGTGTAGTTAGTCGCCCACCACCGATCGACATCCGCAGCTTCACAATTTCGATTGTACGCCATCGCCAGATAGAAAAGAGCGCAATGCACATTTGGCTGACCAAACAAATCGTCGAGTAGATGCAGACCTCGCTGCTGTAGCAACAACAGGTAGGCAATCTTCTACCCTACCAACCAATAGGCTCACGGTCCCTGAAAAAACCGCCATTCGGACCGTCATCCGGGAGTGTTGCTGCCCAGACGGCGCCAGTCGCGCCTTCACTGACATCTCTCGTGGCGTTTGCGCCGCCCATTTCGGTGCGCACCCATCCTGGGCAAACGCGTTGACCTTGACGCCGAAAGCCGCTTCCCTCGAAGCAGTCACGGTCAATGCGTTCAGCGTAGTCTTGGAAATGCGATAGGCAACCGCACCCGATCCCATGTCGCTGAGCGCTCCCATACCGGAGGAAACGTTGACAATCCGTCCATATTTCTGCCGGTTCATCATTGTCAGTGCATGTTGAATGGTGCGCCACGCTCCAAGCGCATTGTTGTTGATCGCTTCACCAATCATTTCGGCGCTGGTATTGGCAACAACCGCGCCATGCGCTCCGTAAACTCGCCCGGCATTGTTCACCAGAACATCGATCCTGGCATGTTTGTCCTGAAGCCAGACGAAGAAATCATCGACCGAATCTTGGTCGGCGACATCCAGGACATGCCCTTCAACCGAGTCCGCGGTTTCAAATGCGGCAAGGCCACGCTCGATGGCCTCGGGGGTTCGCCCGGTCACGATGACATAAAGGCCTGCGTTGGCGAGGACGCGGGCGGTTTCCAGCCCGATGCCCTGCGTGGCACCTGTGATTGCGGCTATCTTCATACTCACGCTTTCACGATCTTGTAGTTGAATTCCGCATTGCCGAGCGTGCCGTACATCCTCAGCCAAAAGGGCATCATTCCTTCTGTGCCTCTTGCAGCGTCGAGCGGTCCGAGGTCGATCGGATCCTGCCAACCAAAGCTGTTCAGCAATGCTGCCACTTTGTCTTTTGCCGCCTGGTCATTACCACAATAGAAAACGTCATGGGTACCGGGCACGCGTGACGGGTCAACCATGATTTCGCAGTTCATAGTGTTCAACGCCTTGACCACATGCGCGCCGGGCAATGCCTTTTGCAGTTCTTCACCGGCGGAGGTGGTGTTGGCCATCTCAGCGATCAACGTCGGCGGAAAGCCTTTGGACATGTCGAGCGGATTGGTTACGTCGATAACTACTTTACCGTCCAGATTCTCAGGACCGGCAAGGTTTGCCGCCTCAATCAACGCCGAGCCAAGGGTGGCAAAAATGATGATTTCGCCGAACATGGCGGCTTGCGCAAAATCACCCGCCTCAGCGCTGTTGTCCGCAGCCCAGCCGGTGGCCTTCTCATTGCCCTCGCTGCGAGCGCCCATCATCACGTCATGCCCAAGCGAGGCAAGTTTTGTCGCCAGTGCATTGCCGACCATACCGGTTCCAAGAACACCTATCTTCATGTGTCTAATCCTTCTGTTCGGGCAACTGAACATGCGCCCGCGTTGCATTTGTCCATTGCAATCAATATGGGGCACCGAATACTATTGGTGAAATTGATTTTCGATGTAATATTCATTGACAATGCCAATATATGGAATTGCTATGTCCACAACCTTCAAAACACTGGACCTCAACCTGCTCCGTTGTGAACGGCGGAGCAATACTCGGCCACGGTAGCGGCGGCTTTGTGTTGTCGCGGGCGGCGTAAAAGTCGGCCACTTTTGCCCTTTCATTTGATGGGAGGGTTTGGGGATATTCACCGTGGAATTGTATTTGAAGGT
>JAAEOH010000113.1 GCA_024244645.1 Hyphomicrobiales bacterium | reverse complement strand
CCCGTAAATGGGGTTCGCTGGTTTCACCCGTCGGGTGACATGGGGTTCGCCCGTTGTGATGATGGTATTGCATTGATTCTTATAGCAGAATCTCTCAACCAGGTCACCAAAATGGCAATCCATCTGGGGAATCCGGGTTTATAGCTTCTTCGCCACGTCTTCAGCTCTCAGATGGGTGTAGCGGAATAGTTGCCGGAAGTCTCTGTGGCCGCTGATCAAAGCAACCTCGGCTACACTCAATCCCTTCTCGAAGAACCGGCTTATCGCTTCATGGCGCAAGTCATGGAAATGGAGGTCGTTGATGCCGGCGCGCTTGGTGAGACGTTCCCATGCATGGCGAACGGCATAGGCAGACAAGGGGAACACGCGGCCGTCATCGCTCCGATCCAATGCACTCAGCAGCTCTACCGCTCTGGGCGAAAGTGGGATGGTTCGTGCGTGCCCGTTTTTGGCATAGGGAAGGCCAGCCTTCCCTCCCGCACCGTCACGCCTTGATGCGCACTGGCAGGACCGCGTCGTTCGCAACCCGGCCATGCCCACAACCCGTAACGCACACCCATCCGTTTTCGCCAAAGGGCAGGGTTGCATGCGCAACCCCTTTCCAAGGGCATTCGAAGGAAAAGGAGGAAACGGATGAGTACGTTAAACACAGTAGAACCCCGTATCTATGTCGCCTGTCTGGCGGCATACAACGCGGGCAAACTTCATGGCAGGTGGATAGAGGCTACGGACGAGCCGGAAGAGATTCACGCGCAAATTCAGGCCATGCTGAAAGATTCACCGGAGCGCATGGCCGAGGAATACGCCATCCATGATTATGAAGGCTTTGGAGAGGGCGCGGTCAGCGAATATAGCAGCGTTGAAACCGTTCATGACATGGCGGTCTTCATTGATGAAAACCCTGAGCTCGGGCTGCTGCTCTTAATGCACATTCCCCATGGCAGCAATCGAACGGCCGCTTTGCGATCCCATAGCCGACGTTCACGTCGGCTAGGTTGAATGGCCGATTTGGGTCGGTTTGAGCTATTCAGCCAGCCAGATTTCGACCCCGGCGAACTTCCGGTCTTGGCTACAAGCGGAAGTGCTGGAACGCGGTCAATCGCGTCCGCTTTGCCCCACCTTGCGGACATTCACGCTCAAGTCGTCTGCTGCTGGGAGCTAAGCCGCCGTTGCCGTCGCGGTCGCAGGTCGGCAGGTCCTGACCCAGGCTGTGTAGAAACGCGAGCCGATTGCCTGGGATGTTGAGCGTTCAGGCTTATGCGATTTAGTGGGGTCTATTTTCCGGCTTTGTCGATTTCCGCAGCTGGTGCGGACTTATCGGCCGGCAGGAGTCGTCGTGAGCTGCAATTTGGTCGGATACGGGTGCAAATGTAAGTCGACGAGCGCCTATGCCGCGCTCATCGCTGCGATCAGCGCGGCGATGCCGATGATGTTCATGAGGCGTTTGAGATTGTAGGCCAGCACATGCAACGCCATTTCGGTGCCGACCCGTTTCAGTGTCTTCATCTGGAAGTGCGTTGATCCCATCCAGGCTTTTATTGTCCCGAATGGATGCTCGACGGTTTCACGCCGCTGGCGCATCTTCTCCGGATGCGCGTCGAGCCGCCTCTCGACGGCCTCGAGAACATGTTCGTGCTGCCAACGGGTAATCCGGCGCTCCTTGCCCGTGGTGCATTGATCCTTGATGGCGCAGTTCCGGCAGGCATTGGTCCAGTAGCGGCGCAAGGTCAGTCCTTTTTCCTGGTTTGTGTAGTGGTAGACCAGACGCTCGCCCGCAGGGCAAAGATAGACATTCTCCTCGGCCACATAGCGAAAGTCCTGTTTGACAAAGCGGCCCTTGGCCTTGTTGCCCGAGGTCAGCGGTTTTGGAAGGGTGACGGTGATACCGGCCTCATCACAGGCCAGGATCTCTTCGCTGTTGAAGTAGCCGCGATCGGCAACGACATCCAACCCGTCTGCCGACAGAGCGGCCTTCGTCTGCTTGGCCATGTGTGAGAGTTGCGATCGATCGGTGCCCACATTGGTCACTTCGTG
The DNA here is from genome assembly GCA_024244645.1 of Hyphomicrobiales bacterium. Classification (GTDB taxonomy): domain Bacteria; phylum Pseudomonadota; class Alphaproteobacteria; order Rhizobiales; family Rhizobiaceae; genus Hoeflea_A. The sequence continues at coordinate 3,423 of JAAEOH010000113.1, read as the reverse complement.
GGCAACGATCAGATGGTGTTTGGTGTCCACCGCCGCCTGAACATTGTAGCCCACGATGCCCGAACCGCGGCCACTTGTGGCCATCGAGCGGGCATCGGGATCGGTCAAGGGGATCTGCTGGTCCGGTGTCCCAAGCATCCGGACCTCAAGCTTTCTTAGGCGCTGCATCTCCTCCTTCAGTGTTGCGATCTTGTCTTTGAGACGAGCGGTCTTGGTCGTGCGCGCCAGCGAGGGCTCTTGCCGGTCGGCACCATCCAATTGATGCAAGTAGCGCTCAACACTCTCCTCAATCTGCTCCATGCGGCGTTTCATCTTCGCCCGCGTGAAGTTCCGGTCCCGTGTGTTGACCGCTTTGAACTTGGCGCCATCAATCGCCACGCTGGCATCGGAGAACAGCTCAAGCCGGCGGCACAAGGCGACGAACTTGCTGCAGACATTGCGGATCGCAGGGCCATTGTCCTTGCGGAAATCGGCGATCGTCTTGTGATCCGGCGCCAGGCGCCCGGTCAGCCACATGACCTCCACGTTACGCCCCGCTTCGCGTTCAAGGCGCCGGCTCGATTGAACCCGGTTGAGATAGCCGTAGATATAGAGCTTCAACAAAACCGAAGGATGATAGGCCGGCCTACCGGTCGCCTGCGGCGCGACACCGCCAAAGCCAAGGCCACCCAGATCAAGCTCATCGACAAAGACATCAATCACGCAAACCGGATTGTCTTCCCCGATGTAGTCGTCAAGACATTCGGGAAACAGAGTGCCTTGCCCGCGCGACACGCCCTCGACAAAACGCTTCATCAAACCCTCCCGCAAAAGCACGGAAGAATCATAGCACCCGCCACGTTTTCACACAGCCTGGACCCGAAGCGGACATTGGCGACACTTCAGAAGCAACCGTGATTTGGGACTTGGAAGCCGGCGGCGCTCATTGGGTGCCACAAAAAAGACCCCCCGCGAGGCGAAGGGTCTGAAGTGCGGTAGTTCCATTCAAGGGTTGCTGTGAAGCTTTCCCTGCTTCAGCACGACCACAGTGACCAAGCCGTTACTGAGTGCCAAGGCGCGAAATGTCTCAGGTGGCGTCGAACTGTCGAAGCAGTACGAACAACGGCGACCGCCGCCAGCCACGCCAACAGTTGCGCCCGCGCAGAAAAAGGAGGCCCCGCGACGTATCGCGAGGCTTCGAGTTTAGACATTTTGGGACTCTCGATGAAGCTGTCAGACTTAACGCTGGCCATTGTGATCAAGCCGAGACTGTGATGTCGAGGCGCTTCTCAGGCAGCGTTCAGCCGCTGGAGCGGCCGAGCGGCGTTGGTGGGGTGCCACCGTCCGCCCTGCGGCGTGAAGATCCCGCGCTCGTTGAGTTCCCGCGCGATGCCACGAACTGTCTCAATGCCTGACGCGCGGATGTCCTCAACGATGGGCGTGAGGTCCTGAGCGCGGCGGGCAAAGTTCCGCTTGATCGCGGCGACAGCAGCGCCGTTGCCGTAGCCTCGAAGGTGCTTCGCGCCGTTCAGGTTGACGGGGTCTCGGATGCACCGCGTGGCCCATCCCAAACCGCTAAAACAGGATAAACGGCCACGCTTCTAATCGATGCTCCGACTGTGCTATCGTTTTCAGTGCTTGGGAGGAACCATCTGAGAAATCCCGGCTTGTTCGTCACCCCACGGAGGCGCGATCCGGGCGCGCAGAACGGTGATATTTTGTTTGCGCGGGGGTGACGGGCGGAGGAGACTATGGGCGGCGACCGACTGGCGGGCATGCACGGCATCGGCGTCGACGATCTCGGCGCGGCAGCCGACGGTTTGACTGGGGCGAAGGCGGACATCCTGCGGCTGGAGAACTTCGACACCGACCTGCGGCCGCCGGCGGTGGCCATCGCCGAGACCAAGCGCGCGGTCGAGGACGACGACGCCAACAGCTATCTGCCATTCATCGGCTTCGACCGTTTGCGTCGCGCGGTGGCGGCGCACCTCGAGCGGCTATCGGGTCAGCCGATCGATTGGGAGCGTCAGGTCGCGATCACGGGCGGAGGGATGAATGGTGTCCTCGTCTCGTTGTTGGCGCTGACCCAGCCCGGCGACGAAGTGATCATGACCGATCCCACTTATATCGGCATGATCAATCGCGTGCGCCTCGCGGGCGCGACGCCGAAGCTCGTCCCCTTCGTGCCGCGGGATGGCGAATGGCGCCTCGACATCGATGCGCTCCGAAAGACGGTCGGCCCCGCGACGCGTGCGATCTTCCTCATGAATCCCTCGATGCCGTCGGGCGCGGTCCTCGACCAGTCCGAATGGGCCGCGGTGGCGGATGTCAGTGGCGAGCACAACCTGCTGCTCCTCTACTACGCCGCCATGGAGCGGATCCTGTACGACGGCCGTCCCTACATCCATCCGGCATTGCTGCCGGGCCTGCGCGACCGGACGATCACCATCGGCTCGGTATCTCAGGAGTTCCGCATGATCGGCTGGCGCGTCGGCTGGGTGGTGTGTCCGCCCGACTTGCTCGAAAGGGTGGCCCTGGTCCAGATCTCCGACGTCGTCGCCCCGGTGGGTATCTCTCAAGGAGCCGCCGCCGCGGTGCTGGAAGCCGAGGATGCCGGCGTCGCCGACGCCGTTGCCGAGTGGCAGCGCCGCCGCGACACCATGGTCGGCGAACTTGAGGGATTGCCGCTGATACCAGCCGCCGGCAGTTGGTCGCTGCTCCTCGACGCGGGCGCGATGGGGCTGAGCGGCGAGGAGGCCTCGCGGCGTCTCTTCGAGCGCGGCGCGATCGCTGCGACCCCGATGATCCACTGGGGCGAGGTCAACGGCCCGCAGTTCGTGCGCCTGGTGTTCAGCAATGAGCCGGTCGAGCGGCTGAAAGGCATGGGCCCGCGGGTGCGCAGCGCACTGTCGCCGGATTGACCGGTTTCCCCCGGTGGGGTCGTGCAAAGCTGTCCGCTGTCGCAAGGGCATTCTTCGCTCTCGATTGGCATCTCGAAGTCCTCGCTTTCCGAGAGAGCTAAGGGCTTCGCTTGCCGTTCCTCTTTGGAAAGAACTTGCATGGGGAAGCTCCTTTCAAATCTGACGTTCGGAAACAGCCTGGTCGCGAGCGCTCGGATCGCGTTTCGAACACGGCAAATGCAATTTCCGACCGAACCTGGACGTCGGGCAAGACACTAATTGAAATCCCCCAGATTCTCTAAGATAAGCCTTGCCGCTTGGAGGTCCGCTCCTTGACACGGACGGTCATACTCGGCGCCACCACAAAGTCCCCTCTTGGCTACAAGCGGCGGTTCAAGCCACATCTAGCAGGCTGCTGAAAAACTATTTCCGGCACGGATTTGAGCAAGAATGATTCCTAAATGACCCGGGGGCGATTCTTTCTTTTCGCTAGTGGCACCGTGTCGATTCTTTTATTGCGAGCCCTGCCCATCTCACCGACTTT
>JAAEOH010000112.1 GCA_024244645.1 Hyphomicrobiales bacterium | reverse complement strand
CAGGGCCAAGATTGCGCGCACTCATATCCGCGATCATGCGGGCGCGAAGCGGTGTCGTTGGTGTGGAATGCTGAATGTTCATGCGAAAGCCCTCTGTCTGTCGAGGCAAAATCACCTCGACCAACAGCACACTCCCGACAACAAAACCCGCGCAACAAATTCCTATTCAGCACAACGACCGCCACATAGCGCCAGTATCGCGAAGCGATTTAGTGCTATGAGCCCAATCAAGACATGGCAGTCATGTCGTGACTTGAATGCTTGTCGCGCGTCGTTGCTGGCGCTATTGGCCCTGAGCCGCCATTCGCAATTTAGGGCCAACTTCGGTAACGCCAACAAACTACCGTTTTTGAATTGATCAATTGTCCAGCCCGCGACACAGTTGTTAGCGAAACATTGTTGTTATGAATGGTCTTGGCTATATCGAAACATGCGTGTTCGCATGAACGGGCGCATCGGGATGCCAAAATCAGTTCATTTCGATCAAATTTCTTCGAAAGCAAAAGCCTAATGAAGAAAAGATACTGGATACCCGCATCAATGGTGATTGCGTTAACCCTCGGATACTGGGTTTACGCGATGCCGCCTTCGGCCCCAAAACGGTACATCCTGACAGCCGACACTATCATTACAATGGACGACGCCAATCCGGAAGTAGAAGCGATCCTGATTGATGATGGAGTCATATCAGCGGTTGGGACGCTCGATGCATTGACCTTAAAATCAGATGCCGAGGTTATTCGCAAAGATGGTGTCTTAATACCAGGTTTTATCGAGCCACATACCCATCCGATTGCCTCTGCCATGTTGGGGGCATCAGTTGATATCAGCAGCATTAAGTATTCCAGCCGCTCTGAGATTATGGCTGCACTCAAAGCGGCTGCCGATAAATCGGCGCTGACGCCATGGTTAATTGCTTATGGTTGGGATCCGGTCGCTATACCTGAACTCACTCCGCCAACACGAGAGGAACTGGACGCGATTTCGCGTGATCGTCCGATCCTCATTCTTACCCAGATGCTCCATGACGCCTACGTGAACACCGCAGCAGTCGAAGCAGCAGGCATTACATTGGAGGGAAGCCTCCTGCATGAAACCATCGCGGTCGACAGCGTAGTTACGAAAATTCCGCCACCAGCCACAGAGGTGACAGAACTTTTAGTACGTCGGCAATATGCACGGTATGCTCAAGGTGGGTTCACAACGATTGGGGTGACCGGAGCAGTCGGGCGGCATGAAGATCCGATTGGTTTGCTGAAGAAGATTAGCACAGAACCTACCAGCCCCCTCAGAACCTTCATATACCTGATTCAACGCCAACTGAATCAACACATCATCGGCGGGGATTTGGACTTCGCTATTTTGGGTGCGAAATTCTGGATCGACGGCTCCCCGTTCACTGGGGGTGCTGCGACTGAGACCCCGTATGAACAAAATGAATTCGTGAACGACTACCTCAACATCCCAGCGGGATTTAAGGATAACATATTAAACCCCGCCGACAGGTTGGAAAAACGCATCGAAAAGCTGCACGCCCAAGGTTATCAGATTGCGTTACATGTTCAGGGCGAGCGCGCGGTGGAGGCCGCGCTTGAAGCCATAGAGCGGGTTCAAGCAGCGCATCCAATACCAAACTTAAACCACCGCCTGGAACACAATGCACTCATCACGAAAGCGCAAATGGAGCGTGCATCGCGCCTTAAAGTTTCGCTTGGGTTCTTTGTGGATCACGTTTACTATTACGGTCATGTGCTTCCCAAGTTCTTCGGTGACGAACGGATGGCACGATACATGCCAGTAAACACGGCATTTCAATCCGGGTCTGTCGTGACCTTGCACGGCGATCACCCTGCCACCCCAATTGATGCTTTGCAGACGCTCCGGACCGCAACAACCCGAGAGGCCCGGTTTGGCGATGGCAAAACAGCCGAGTCCGAGGCGATCACCCGACACCAAGCGCTGCAAGCGATGACAATTAGCGCGGCAAAACAGCTCGGGCAACAAGATATGCTGGGGTCAATTTCGGTTGGAAAACAAGCTGATTTCACAGCTTTGTCTGGCAACCCACTAACCGATGATCTTGGTGAACTTGAAGTGTTAGGAACATGGCGATCCGGACAGCCAGTTGATCAACGCGCCGTTAGTTGGTTAAGACCCCAGCTTATTTGGGGTGCGTTGAAATCCATGCTTTGGGGGAATTGAGACAGTCTGACGATCACTGTTT
>JAAEOH010000111.1 GCA_024244645.1 Hyphomicrobiales bacterium | reverse complement strand
GTGACCGGGCGCACGACGCCGGTCAGAGCGTCCTTTTCAAGCCAGATCTCAACATGCACCGGCTGTTGTGACCACAATGACTTCCGGTAGAACTGTGCCGTCATTTCAACGGCGTCTTGTGGGCAGTCGAAAGTCCTAGTCCGGTAGACGGTGCGGGAGTTGTCGGCGATCCACTGAAACGGCAGCAATCCTGACCGCCGCATTTCAACAAGAAGCCGCTGGACCTTCGCGTAACCGGCTTCAGTTTTCTCAACTAAGCCCTTGACGGTGGCCCTGTAGAACACCTGCCGCACGGTCATGGGCTGCTGCGCATGTACGATGGTGATGAGATCGGAAATCAGCTGCGCCTTCTGGTCAGCCGTCATCCGTTTTCGTTTTGTGGGACTAGCCTCATAAAGTTCAGCAGTGGTCATCGCACGCACCCCCTTCCTCGATCCAAGAGGGAAGCGCATCCAGGATGGCCTGATTTTTGGGGTCTACTTCCGGTAGGAGAGTATGCAGCCTCCGGATGAGCGATTTTTTTGACCGGTGGTAGCTGCGAGGCTTCCATCGCGTGCTCGCCACCGCCTGTGTGCCGCGCGTCTGTGGAATCCACTGAATGCCGTCACGACAGGTGATGAGACGAAAGGTGGCGCCCTGCTGAAAAACTACGTGCGGATAGTCGTCAGCTTCTTCTGACAGAATGCGTCGATGCTTATTGATTTCGACATTCATCGTGCGCACCTCCCCTGCAGGGAAGCTGAGCCGTCATAGCGCTTGGGCAGATTGTGAAGGTCGGGCAGATCCCGAATGCCGGCAGCGGCCGTGTGGTCGGCAAGGCACTCAAGCAGCCAATGCCTGTGGCGGCAGTAGTCTCGGTTACGCCAGGAGCTTGAAGGGGCACTGCGCCGTTTTGTCTGAATCACCCACGCGGCAGCTCGTTCATCAGCAACGACGCGAAGGCGACTATCGATTTCAAACAGGACGTCTGTCATCGTGTGTACCTCGCGGTGACATACGGAGGCATCCGGCCCACAAGCTTGGCCAGCGCGGCTTCGTTCAACAGCTGCTGATCGAGCTTGTGAATGATGAGATCGTCGCGCAGCGTTTCACGACGGATGGATAACCATCGTTCACGACCGTCGCGGACGCCAGCAAAGCGCTCAAGGCCGAATTTCAATTGAAGGGGATCACGTACAACGCGGTGCCCATCGAGCGCCATGACAACGCCACGCGGCGAAATCCTGCTGTATTTGGGGCGGGGTCCAACCTGTTTAGCCATGATGCCCCCCGATCTGCGCAAGTTCGACAACAACGCGGGCATGGGGAACAGTCAGCCGATACCGTTTAGCAACAATGGCGACGGCGTCGCTTTGACTTTCGATTTCCGTGGAATTATGTTTGCCGGTGTTATCAAAGCGCCTGTCAAAGCTTTCGAAAACATCGGTCTGCCGCTGATCAGCCAGCAGCGGGCCGTTTTCGTTATGGGGCATGGTTTTTCACATGGAATTCATGTGTCCCTTGATTTTCAGATTTTGGGGGAGGGGATTCACGCGACTTCTGCTTCTGGCAGGCGCTCGGCAATTTCTTTGATGCGCGCAACCTTAAGCAGGCTGCGGTGACCGCATTTGTAGACAACAATTTTGCCGGTATTGATGTATTGGCGGCGGAGCGTCGCCGTGCTGATACCGATTATTTTCGCGCCGTCGCGTATGCTGCAATTGACAGGTTCAATCGGGGCCGTTGCGTCTGGGAGTTTTACAGACATTTCTACCTCGTTTCTGGACGCTTCATTGCGTGACAGAAAGAAGGTAAAACCAGTTTAGTCGGTGTGCATTCTTATTAAATTGGGCCGCAATTAAATAAGAATTTGGTTGGCTACGAACCGTTATTCTGTGGGCTTTCTTCTTCGTGGCCTTCTAGGCTCTGCGGCTCTTTTGGCGGCTTCTATGCGCTCTTTTTCCAGCTGATCCCGCACGCGGCGCGCAGGGGCGACACGATCTTGCTGCGTTTTCAGGGCGCCTTTTTTGTATTTTCCTTCAGCCCGAAGCTTTTCGAGCGCGCCCTTGATGTTCAGGTTATGCAGTTTCATGCACGCCTCAACATCGTTGATAAAATCAATCTCTTGCTGGTCAGTGTTTTCGGGTGGTCGACCGGGATCGTATGTTGTCTCGGTATTCGTTGGGAGTTGAAAGTTCTTAAAGTGGCGATGCTCCTGCGCAAGTTCCCTGCCAACCAGTATCCAAAGATCTGACACAGGTATGAGTTCCCCGGTTGGGTTGCCGTGTATGTCAACGCGGTCAGTCGCTATGCCGAGTTCGTCACACAATAGGCAAAGTCGCCTATACATTTCTGGCAGATATACGAAACCAGATTCAGCCATGCAGCGACACCACATTGTCAGCCGCTGCACCTTGGCAATAATCAGCCCAGGCGTTCATAAGCTGCCGGCGCTTTTCCAGTGCCGTTCCGCGCCTGTATGATCGCTCAACTTCACTGCCGACCTGATGCGCGAGCGCTGCCTCGGCAACTTCCCGTGCAAAGCTTGTTTGGTCGCCGCACCAGTCACGGAATGATGACCGGAATCCATGAACGGTCGCGCCTTTGATCTCCATCCGGTACATGAGCATTATCATGGCCATGTCGGACAACGGTTTGCCGGGCGCGTTGCCGGGAAATACGAATTTGTTGTACCGCGACTCATAGGGCGGTGTCAGGATTTCAATAACCTTGGGGGGGAGGGGTACTTGGTGTTCTTCCCTCGCTTTCATCCTTTCGGCGGGAACCGTCCACAGCGCGGATTCGAAATCAATTTCCGACCATTGCGCCTTAAGGACTTCGCCAGTCCGACAGGCAGTAAGAATGGTGATTTCGAGCGCGCGACAAGACAGCCATTCTAAGCCTGCAAGCCTCTCCATGAACGCCGGAACGTCCTTGTACGACATTGCCGAAAAGTGCTTTCGCTTTTTCTTGTCGCGCTTTGGAAGGACATTCTCTAAGTGCCCGCGCCATCGGGCAGGATTCTCACCTGAACGCCAGTGCTTCGCTTTCGAGTAGTCCAGAACATTTTCAATTCGACTGCGTACGCGGCGCGCTGTTTCGGGTGTTGTTTGCCAGAGTGGCGTCAGGATTTTCAGAACGTCATCAGTTCCGACGTCCGCGACCGGCTTACGCCTCACCGGCTTACATGTTTCCTTTAAGGTCGTTTCCCATTGATGGCGGGTCTTGGCGCTTGTCCAGCGCGCTTTCATGGACTGGTAGTAGCTGTCGGCTGCGTCACCGAACGTCTTGCCGCTTTCCCTGTCCCGCTCTTGCTTTGGGTCCAGACCATCCGACACCATGTTCCGGTATTCGTCGGCTCGGTCCCTAGCTTTCCTAAGTGGGATTGTTGGATATCCGCCTAAGCCCATTTCACGAACCTTTCCGCTTTTGGACGTGTATCGGAATATCCAATTCTTTGAACCGGTCGCGGTGACATTCAGAATCAAACCGGCACCATCGAACATTCGGCCTTTTGTTTTTCGCTTCTTGACTGCTGTATCAGTTAGTCTGTCGCGTCCGCTCGCCATGGGTGGCTATCTTTCAATTTATCATTCCAAATCACTGAAATAGTATGCCACGAGCTGAAACGCCATGAAACGGGTGAGGGGAGATAAGCCCAAGAATCCCAAGGGCAATTGATGCAGCATGGAACAGTGTGAAACGCTGAAAAGGCGGTGACAGGCGTGGCATAACTGGGTATGTGTCAACAATGTCGTTGTCACCTGGAAGTGATTCACAAAACGCGAACTCGGACGACGTGCTGGCCCGGTCGGTCCAACAGCCGACCCCACCCAAAGTCGACGTTTCGAGCACCAGCGGCCAAACCACGGTCAACCTGTCGGGTGATTGGCAGCTTCATTGTGTTGCCGAGATAGACAGCGCCATGCGCGATATCGGAAAATCGGTCAACGGCGCACAGGTGACGGTTGATTTCACTCAGGTCGGTCATCTTGACACATCCGGTGCGCTGATTGTCGAGCGTTTGCGTGACAATCTTGAGCAGAGTGGTTGTAAAGTTGTTTATCAGGCGGCTGGAAAGGATCGAAGTACGCTGCTTGAGGCTGTCGGCAATGCATTGCGCGTTGAATATGATGATGAGGAAGCGGAACCGCCACTGAGCGCTGCAGAGCGGCTATTTGCGCCTATTGGCCGCTTCACGATGGCATTCCTCGAGGATTTCACGGCGGCCATGTACATACTCGGTTCCGCTGTACGCGGCACCCAGTTGAAACTCGACCGGTCATCCGGCATCTCCGTTGCCGCAATTGTCAGCCAGATGGATCACATGGGCGTGCGGGCTGTGCCGATCATCGCGCTCATGTCATTTCTGATCGGCGGTATCATTGCGCAGCAAGGCGCCTTCCAGCTGCGCTATTTCGGCGCCGAGATATTTGTGGTCGACCTCGTCGGCATTCTGCAACTTCGCGAAATCGGCGTGCTGCTCACGGCAATCATGATCGCCGGACGGTCCGGGTCGGCGATCACCGCTGAAATCGGATCGATGAAGATGCGTGAGGAGGTTGATGCCCTGAAAGTCATGGGGCTCAATCCGGTAGGTGTCTTGGTGTTTCCGCGACTCGTCGCCCTTACAGTCATGTTGCCGGTTTTGACGATCGTGGCAAATTTTGCCGCCCTGTTAGGCGCATGCATGACCACATGGATTTACTCGGACATAACCCCCGATACGTTTCTTACCCGATTGCGCGAGGCAATCGACATGTCAACCATCGTTTCCGGCATGATCAAAGCGCCGTTCATGGCGCTGATCATCGGGATCGTCTCTTCGGTCGAGGGTCTCAAGGTCGGGGGGAGTGCAGAATCGCTGGGACGGCATGTGACATCGGCCGTGGTCAAATCGATATTTGTGGTCATTCTTGTCGATGGGTTGTTCGCCATCTTCTACGGAGCGATTGATTTTTAGTCATCATGGCGGCGATTCCTCCAACTCACGGCGGGCGCGGTTCCGCAACACTAAACGGCGCAGCGCGCGAGTGTATCCTGCAAGCGCGGGACATCAGCGTATCCTTTGGTTCTCACCAGGTGCTCGAAAAGCTCGATCTGGACATATGGCGTGGTGAAATCCTTGGTTTTGTCGGCGCGTCTGGTGCGGGCAAATCGGTGCTGTTGCGGACCATTTTGCAACTATCGTCGCGACAGGGCGGAACCATCAAGATCCTGGGCGTCGATTATGACAAGGCGACCCCTCGCCAACGGATCGCGCTCGACATGCGTCTTGGAGTCCTGTTCCAGCACGGGGCACTGTTTTCGGCGCTGACGGTGCTTGAAAATATTCAGGTGCCCATGCGGGAATATCTCGACCTGCCGAAAAACCTGATGGCCGAACTTGCGCTGCTCAAGATCGAACTCGTCGGATTGCGGCCTGAAACGGCCGACCTTTATCCATCGGAGCTTTCGGGCGGCATGATCAAGCGTGCGGCCCTTGCACGAGCTCTGGCGCTCGACCCGGACCTTGTCTTTCTTGATGAGCCGACCTCAGGTCTTGATCCGATCAGCGCAGCGGAATTCGACGAGTTGATCGCCAAATTGCGCGACACTCTGGGATTGACGGTCTATATGGTGACTCACGATCTCGACAGCCTGTTTTCAGTGTGTGACCGCATAGCGGTGCTCGGGAACCGGAAAATAGCGGTGGAAGGCACGATCGAGGACATGCTTGCCAGTGATGATCCGTGGGTAAAGTCCTATTTCCATGGTAAACGGGCGCGTTCGCTTGTGCGTGCGAAGTGAATCAGTTCATAGTTGCTCACTGCTTGGCTGTAGGGAATCACATGTCCGAGGAAAGTGAACCGGATTAGTTCAATATGGAAACCAAGGCCAATTACACACTTGTCGGTTTTTTCACGCTGCTCGTCATGGCTGCGGCATTCGGCTTTGTCTACTGGATGGCGACCTTCGGCAAATCCGGAGAAATGGCGCAGTTGGAGATCCGCATTCACGGATCGGCCAGCGGTTTAAGTATCGGTGCGCCGGTACTGTTTAACGGCATTCGCGTCGGCTCCGTGCAATCGTTGACCATCGACGGCGTCGACCCGAATTTTGTCCTGGCGATGACCGAGGTGCAGGTAGCTGCGCCGGTCTACGCAACCACCAAGGCAAAACTTGGCATACAGGGTCTGACGGGCCAGTCCCACATCGAGCTAAGCGGCGGCGATACCGGCGGTGATAACATTCTCCAGAAAGCGATTAAGGACGGCAGCTATGCACAGTTGACGGCTGATGAATCCAGCGTGACGAACCTTCTGGCAACGGCCGAGGATATTCTCGGCAGCGTCAAGAAATCGGTGTCCGGCATCCAGGATTTTGTCGATACGTCGAAAGGGCCACTGATCCGGACCGCGGAAAACGCTGAAAAATTCTCGGATGCGCTGGCTGCAAATTCGGACGGTATCAGTGAATTCCTGAAAAGCATTTCTTCGCTGTCCGAGACAATCCAGAGCGTTTCCGGAAAGCTGGAATCGGTTGTTACACGAGTCGATGCGCTGGTCGCCGTGGTTGAACCGGACAAAGTCCAGGAAATCGTCGACAATGCCGCAAAAATCAGCACCGATGTTGCCGATGCATCGTCGGAGATAAAGCCGATGGTCGACGAGTTTAAAAAGACGGCCACCAACCTTGCCAAGCTCAGCGAGGATGCCAATGAAACGCTCGGCCGCATAGACACACTGCTGGCCGCTGTCGATGCGGACAAGGTTCAGCAGACTGTGGACAATGTGGCTGTAGCCAGTGAACAGGCGCGTCAGGGCATTGCCAGTCTGGTCACGGTTGCCGATACGATCGGCAACCGCAACGACGACATCAACCAGATCATCACCAATGTCGATCAGCTGACGGCGCGCCTGAACGAGGCGGCGCTGGAGGTGCAGACGACGCTGAAGAAGCTTGACGGTTTCATGGGTGAGGGGGATGCATCCGGACTTATCGCCGAAGCCAAAAAGACATTGCAGACATTCCAGCAGGTGGCGGACAAGATCAATGCCCATATCGGGCCGATTGCATCGAATCTCCAGCGGTTCACGGGTTCCGGACTGCGCGATTTCGACGCCCTCGTGGCCGAGGCTCGCCGTTCGATTACACGGGTGGAGCGCACCATCACGCAGATCGGCGACCAGCCTCAGAGCCTGATATTCGGAACATCCGGAGAGGTGAAAAAATACAACGGACGTCGACGGCGTTGACAATGCACGAGGGTGTGCAGATAGCTAGCAGATCCTGTGGGGACAACAGGAGTAAGGGGGTCTTTTGACTTTCGGGACCGGGAAATCGATGGCTTTCGTGGCTTTCATGGCCGGCGCTTTGGTGCTCGGCGGCTGTTCGGTGCTGGGCGGGCCGAAGAACGATACCTATGAGCTGACCGGGATTCCGCCGGTCAAGGGTCCTTACTCGCGCGGCCGCCAGATTGTCATCACGGATCCGGCTGCGCTGAAATCACTGGACGGCAACCAGATCGTTGTGCGCACATCGCCGTCAGCGATCCAATATCTAGGCAAATCGCAGTGGAATGACAATCTTCCCGCAGTCGTCCAGGAAAAGCTGATCGAGGCGTTCGAAGATTCGAAGCGGCTTGGCGGCGTCGGCAAGCCTGGTGATGGCATAGCGGTCGACTATCTCATATCCACGACAATCCGCGCATTCGAAATCATTGCCGGCGGGGGTGGAGACACGGCCGTCGTGGAAATATCGGTACGGATCATAAACGATCGCAACGGTGTGGTCCGCGCTCAGCGGGTGTTCCAGGCGACCGCACAGGTTGCCGGTTCAGGCAATGAGGCATTTGTCGCGGCGCTGGATCAGGCCAATAGCGAGGTCATGAACGACCTTGTCGCCTGGGTTCTGAAGATCGTCTGATATTGGTTCAGAACCAACCCTGATTGTATAAACCTGTAAACCGGCGCGTTTTATGGCACGCCGCAAGGCGTCCTATGTGACTGTGCTGTGGGGGATTGGTCGAGCCAGGTTGCGGACCGGGATTGAGACCCGGTCCATCACGCTTATTTCAGACGACCGCTTGCATGGGCAAGCATCGTATAGACCTTGCCCGTATCGGAGGTCAGATAGGTCTGGGTGACGACCTGGTCGCGATCATTCTTGGCGACGTCTGTGAGCAGCTTTTCAAAATCTGCGATGTAGTGATCGACCGCCGTGCGGAACTCGGGTTCCTGAGCGTATTTGCTCTTGATTTCCTCGAAGGTCTTCTGGCCCTTCAGGGTGTAGAGGCGGCGGGTGAAGATATCCCGTTCGCCGCTCTGATAGCGCCGCCACAGCTCCACTGATGCATCATGATCGATGGCCCTGGCGATATCGACCGACAGGGAATTGAGGGACTCGACAACCTGACGGGGATTGCGCGTGCGTGCGTTGCTGGCAGGCGCTGCGCCGGTGCTGCGCTGGGGCTGCTCGGCTTCTTCTTCCTTGCGCGATGCGCTGCGCAGCAGATCCCGGACCCAGCCCTCGCTCTGCGGCTTGCGTCCTTCGGGCTGCTGAGCGCCGCTCTGCATAACACCAAGACCGCCACGAAGGTCGATTTTCGGGGGAGGGGCTGCCGGCATTACAGGATTGGGTTTTTTCTCCGCAGCGGCGGGCTCGGCCGGTGTGTCTTCGGCCGTATAGGCCTGCGGCTTGCTGCCTTCAGACTTGGCGCGCGGGCTGGAGTGATCAAGCATGTGAGAGGACTGCTGAACGATGGATGACAGGTCCTGCAGCGCCTTGATCTGATCGGATACCGCCTTGCGCATGGCCGAAGTGCTTTCACGCGTTTCTTCAGGCAGGTCGAAGACACCCTTCTTGATCTCGGTACGGGTGTTGGTGAGCTCCTCGCGGATATCGTTCGCAGATTGGCGAATTTCGTCCGTCGCACCAGAGAAGCGGGTGATCGCGTCTTCCACGGCGTCCTTGATGGCCTGCTTCATGGTTTCGGCTGTCGATGCCGAGCGGCTCTCGGTATCCGAAAGCAGGCTTTCGATGTTTTCGAGCGATGACGACAGGCTGCCCGAAAGCTGCTTTGCGGTGCTTCCAGCACGTTCCTTGGCCTTGCCAAATGCGTCCTCGACGATCGATTCGAGCGACCGCATGTTTTTCTCGATGTCTTCCGAGCGGGATACAAGCCCGGCGGACAGGCCTTCCAGTGCTTCCTTGCGCTCTTCCAGCGTGTTGGCAAGGCTTGACTGGGCCGAGCCAAGAAGGTCGGAGGCTGATGAAAGCATCTTCGAATGGTCGTCAAAACTTCCGGCGATCGAGCTGACGCGATCGAGCGTGTCGCTGGAAATGTTGTCGAGCTGCGAGATATTGGATTGCAACATCTGAGTCGAATTGGCGAACATATCGGCGGCGCGTCCGGCGCTGTCGGTAAACTTTTCTGTAGTGTTCGTCAGACGCGAATCCACTTCCTCGAGCGTACTCGCGGTGTTGTTGACGAGGTTGGAAATGGCGGCGTTGCTGCGGCCAAGTTCCGAGATCAGATCGGTCACCTCTGTCTTCAGACTGCTTCCGGCGCTGTCGATAGCATCCAGGGTCTCGCGTGTGCGTGAGGTCAGTGCGTCGACGAGGGCTGCACTTTGTGCCTGAAGTTGATCTGCGCTGGCGAGCGTGATGTCCTTCAACTCACTGGTAATCTGCATGCCCTTTTCGGCGTAGGCCTCGACGAGCGGCGCGGCCTGTTCGTCGATCAGTTTCGAAAGCTCGGCGGAACGGCTCGAGAGCATGGAATTGAGCTCGCGGGTATGTTCGTCCAGCGTCGCCTTGATGGAACCGCTGCGAACATCCATCGCCTTTTCGCTGTCGGCAAACTGCGACGCGATTGCCTGCGCCTGCTCGCCGACCTTTTCGCCGGCTTCCAGAGCCGCGTCGGTGATGGCTTGTGCGGCGCCAAGGATGCCGGATTCGCTGTCGGTCAGCTTCGACGTCAAATCGGAGAGCTGACGGTTGAGCGCCTCGGTGCGCTCTGAAAGCCGCACCTCGATGGCTTCCGAATAGTTTGCGGCGGCGTCGCTCAGGCGCGCCGAGAAACCTTCGCCGATGCCCTGCAGCGACTGTGAAGAGCGTTGCGCTTCGGCGTCCATGTGCTCGACTGCCTGGGCCACCGTATCCCGCAGGGTTGTCGCCATGCCAAGGGCCTGGGTTTCGATGGTGGCAGTGACGCTCTCGAGGCCCGTGCTGAGGGCCGTGTCCATCGTCTGCAGGCGTTCCTGCATATTCGAAGTGCGCTCGTCGATGGTCGAACCGATGCGGTCGACATTGGCGCCCAGGGTGGAATCCATAGCTGCGACGCTGTCATCCAGCTTGCTGGAAAGTGCGATGAATTCGTTTGAAAGCGTCTCGGAGATTTTCTCGTTTCCGGCGCTCATGAGTGAATCGATGCGCTCTGCACCGGTACCAAGCGTATTGGCCAGCAAGTCAGTGCTTTCGACCGCCGAACTGGCAATCGATCCGGCACCATCGCGGATCAGTGTTTCGATGCGATTGGTGTTGGAATCGAGCGTATTGGCAAGCAGTTCCGTACTTTCGGTAACAGAATTCGCGATTGCGCCCGTGCCTCCACGCACCAGACCGTCAATCTTTTCCACACCCGTTTCGAGTGCGCTTTCAAGAGCCTGGGTGTTGTCGGTGATGGAACCCGCAATCGCGCCGGTTCCCTCGCGGATGAGATTATCGATCCGTTCGGCGTTGGAGCCGAGCGTAACGGCAAGAGCATGGGTGTTTTCCGTCACGGCCCGTCCAACCGCTCCAGCGCCTTCACTGAGCAGATTTTCAAGACGGTCGGCGTTGGTGCCAAGCGTGTTGGCCAGCGACTGCGTGCCTTCGTTGGAGACATTGCCGATCGCCTGCGTGCCTTCCCTGATCAGATTCTGAAGACGCTCGGCGCTCGAGCCAAGTGTCGATTCCAACTTCTCCGAGCTGTCGGATGTGGCGTTGTTGATCGCCGCTGTTCCAAAGCCGATAAGGCCCTCGAGACGCTCGGCGCTGGCGCTGAGTGTCGATTCAAGCTGCTGGGCATTGTCAGCCGCCGCGCTGTTTATGGTCTGTGCGCCATCATTGATAAGCCCGGCAATGTGGGTGGCGCTCGTCTCCAGCGAAGCGGACAGGGCCTCTGTCCGGTCAGTGACGGCCTGCGCGATGCTTTCGGCGCCGCCCACCATCAGTCCGTCGACGTGCTCCGATGTGCTCTGAAGGGCCTTTTCAACCGCCCCGACCTTGGCTTCAAGCTTGCCTTCGATCTCAGCACTGGTGCCGGCCAGTGCTTCTTCGAGCCGGCTGGCATTTGCCGTCAGCAGGCTTTCCATCGAACCGGTGCTGGTTGTCAGCGTTTCGTTGATGGTCTGCATGCTTTCGCTGAGCTTGGAGGTCAGTGTTCCGCTGCGGTCCTCAAAGGCGGAAGTGAAATCGGAGACCCGTTCGTCAAATGCGGTGTTGAGCTGGGAAATCGTGCTTTGCAGCCGTTCTTCGAAGAATCCGGAGCGAACATCCAGATCGCTCATCGCGTCTTCTGAGTGCTGCTGCAGGCTCTGACGGAAGTTGACTGCCTTTTCGTCGAGTTTGGCGTTGAGCGATTCAATGACGCCGTCCAGGCCGCCGCTAAGGGCCTGTTCGCCGACGCTCAGGCTTTCGCTGATTTCCTTGGTGCGGGTGACCAGCGTTTCGTTGAGCTGGCGCGCCCGCTCATTCAAAATAGTGTTGAGCTTTTTGGTGTTGTTGTCGAGCGACGATGCGCGCGTTTCGAACTCGCCCAGCAGGTTCTGGCCGTGTTCGGTCAAATTGACCTGCAGGGCCTCGAGCCGGTTGTCAAATTCCTTTGCAAGTGCGCGGCCGGAATTGCCGAAGGACAGCATCAGGGCTTCCGTGCGTTTTTGCAGAAGATCGGAAACCGACTGCGTCAGTTCGTCGGCCTGATCGGAAAGTTTCGTTGTTCGTGTATCAAGCAATCCGGCGACGGCCTTGCCGGATGTGGTCAGCCGGTTGGATATTTCATCGCCGGCCGATTCCAGCTCTTCGCGAAGCTGTTCATGGGCACTGACGATCGAAGCGCGCACCCGTTCCGAGTGGCTGACGATGGCTTCGCGTTCGTTGCTCAGGCCTTCCACCAGGCTGCGCAGCCGGACCTCGTTGTCCGAATAGCTGTGCTCAAGTGCATTGATTTCGGAGTGCACGAGCGTTTCCAGCTCCGATGCTCTAGCAATCGTGCGCTCAATGCCTTCATTGATGGCCGAAACCTCACGGCGGACGGCCTGTCCGACCCGCATGATGTTGTCGGTCGCCATGGTTTCCGGCTCGAACAGACGAACCGCAAGCTCCGCCATCGAATGTGCGACAGTGCGCATTTCCTGGGCGCGGGCGACCATCATGCCAAAACCGAGAATGACGATGACCGGGAAAACGATGGCAAGAAGGGTGACCAGAAACTGAGGATTGTTGGCAAGATCGGAAAACGAACTGATCTTCGCAAATCCCGATCCGTATACGAGGTTTGCAAAGACAAGTCCGCCGACGACCCAAAGTGCGGCCAGGGCATAGGTGACAAGGCGGGCCGTTCGGCCGCCCTTGCCGTCAAGCGAACGCATGATCGCGGCACGCGATTCACGACTGTCGTCATTCGCTGGTGCAAACATCGGCGAAGATGGCCGGGCTTCATTTTGTTGCGGCTGCTGGCGCTTTTGCGTTTTGCCATTGGGTCGCGGCTGCGCACGGCCAATGCGACCCTGATCGGATGCAGCGCGCTTTTGGGAATTCTTGGCAGCGGGAGCGCGTGATGTGGTGGGTTTAACCGAACCGCGGCGCGGTGTCTGCTTTTTGTCTTCAGCGCCTTCTTCATCGGCTTCCGAATCTGATTTGGCGAGCTCTGCAGCCGCGGACGCCACCTGGGCCTCCAGGTCGTCCAGCGACGGCTCATCTGCCAGATCCGTGTCCTCATCCTCCTCGAGGTCGAGGCGCAAGGCATCTTCAAGTGCCTTGAGCGGATCATCGCTGACAGTTTTACTTTGAGCGTTGCGTTTCGCCATACTGTTCAATGCCTCGTACTCTTTACCCTATTATTCCCGGGACGTTGCCTAGGTTGATGGTCCGGGTGACCGGAAGGAATGTTCGCTGCACCAAACGGCGCCGCATGCATCCGGAAAACCGGCCGCAATCAGCAGCAACTTCCTCACGCGATGCCCTGTTAACCGGGGCTTGCCGCGTGCCAGCTTCCATTTCTGGCACAGTTAACGGCCGGAAACAAATTGTACATCACGATTAGTCAGTCCGCTAAAACAAAGAACCGTGCTAACCGGTGATACCCACAGTTAAATTTTGCCGCAAATCCGGTATTTACGATGCATTAACCATAAATACAACTTTTTAGCCCAATCTCTGGACCTGTTAAGCCGATACCGAGGAATCTGTTGTGCACTGTTTTATGCAACAGTGGGAAAGGGATACGCGATGGCTATGCATCGGGAAATATTCGAGCCACCCAAACATGGGTTCAGAAACAGCCCGTCCAGTGAACGACCAATCGATCTGGTTCATCTTGCACGACAGACACTGGGAGACAAGGACGCGGAAACGCAGGTTCTCTGCCTTTTTGCCCGCCAGGCGCGGCAATGCGTCAACCAGTTGTGCGGCATCAACCACCTGACCAGAAAAAGCGACCTTGTGGCCGTTGCCCGCACGCTGCAGGGATCAGCGTCAAGCGTAGGAGCGTTTTGCGTCTCGCGCGCCGCCAAGTGCGTTGAAACCGACCCGAGCGACGGCGTGCTTCATGACGCGCTGACGGACGCCGTGGCCGACGTGGAAAATTTCATATCGGGCCTGTCCCGGTAAACAGTTCGACCGCCGAGGTCGCAATTGTGGCGCGAGACGCCGCAATCCTGTCCGGGCATGCCTGAATGGCATCAGAATGCTTGACATCCGCGCAAGTGTCTTTAACTCCGCCTTATTGCTATATATGCGGAGCCTGATTTATGACCAAGCTGACAATTGTAGCCCATGACGGCATGAAGTTTGAGATCGATGCCGATGACGGGTCAACGGTTATGGAAAATGCAATCCGCAATTCCGTACCTGGCATTGAGGCCGAATGCGGGGGCGCATGTGCTTGCGCCACATGCCATGTCTTTGTGGACGACGACTGGAGTGAGACAGTCGGCACCCCCGATGTGATGGAGGAAGACATGCTTGATTTTGCCTATGATGTGCGCCCGACCTCCCGGCTTTCCTGTCAGATCAAAGTCTCTCCGGAACTCGAGGGTCTTGTTGTTTACGTGCCAGAGCGTCAGGCCTGATCAATTATCACAGGGGCGGGAAACGCCGATGAGTCAAATTACCGAAACCGATGTCGTCATTGTTGGAGCAGGGCCGGTCGGGCTATTCGCCGTCTTTGAACTCGGGCTTTACGATCTTGAATGTCATCTGATCGACATCCTGGACCGCGCCGGCGGCCAGTGCGCAGAATTGTACCCCGAAAAACCGATCTACGACATTCCGGCACTGCCGGTCGTATCCGGACAGGAACTGACGGATAATCTGCTCACCCAGATCAAGCCTTTCTCACCGCAATTCCATTTCAACAGGATGGTGACCAGTTTCAAGAAACTGGACGGCGGCCGGTTCGAACTCACCACCGACGAAGACGAGAAGTTTCGGGCCAAGGTTGTCATTGTCGCTGCGGGCGGCGGCTCCTTTCAGCCGAAGCGTCCGCCGATACCCGGTATCGAGGAATATGAAAGCGGCAGCGTTTATTATTCCGTCAGACGCATGGAAGAATTTCGCGACCATGATCTGGTGATTGTCGGTGGCGGCGATTCAGCGCTTGACTGGACACTGAACCTGCAGCCGATCGCGCGATCGGTGACGCTCGTGCATCGAAGACCGCAGTTCCGTGCGGCCGACGACAGTGTCAACAAGATGTTTGCTCTGCACGATCAGGGCGCGCTCAAATTCGAGATGGGACAAATCTCGCAACTGCACGGAGACAACGGCCAGTTGCGGGCGGCGACCCTCAAGCACGCCGACGGCGAGCGGGAACTCGCATGTACACGCATGCTTCCGTTCTTCGGTCTGACAATGAAACTCGGTCCTATAGCGGACTGGGGTCTGAACCTGCATGAAAACCTGATCACGGTCGACACCGAGAAATTCGAAACCAGTGAACCGGGTATTTTCGCGATTGGCGATATCAACTGGTACCCAGGCAAACTCAAGTTGATCCTGTCCGGCTTCCATGAAGCGGCGCTGATGGCGCAGGCGGCGAGAAAAATCGTCAGACCTGACGAGAAAGTAGTCTTTCAGTACACTACGTCATCCACGAGCTTGCAGAAGAAACTTGGGGTAAAATAGGTATTGGTTCATATGGCTGCAGCCGCGGCGCAAAAGGCTTTGCCGCATGCGAGATTTGCCCCGAGGACCTGGCGCCTGGCTCATGACCGGTCTCTGGAGGTCGGCGCACGTGGTCATTTGAAGGCCATTATCAACGTCACTCCCGATTCCTTTTCCGACGGCGGGCGTTTCGACAATGTCGCGGCGGCAATCGAGGCGGCGGTTGCGATGATTGCCGACGGGGCAACCATCGTCGATATCGGTGGAGAATCGACCCGTCCCGGTGCTGAACCCATTGATGCCGGCATTGAACAGTCACGCGTTCTTCCTGTTATTGAAATGCTGGCAAGCCGCAGCGACGTGATTATTTCAATCGACACCTACCGGGCTGAAACCGCACGGCTGGCCGTTAGTGCCGGTGCTCACATCATCAATGACGTATGGGGCCTGCAGAAGGATCCGGAAATGGCTGTCGCCGCCGCCGAACTCGGCGCCGGTCTTTGCATCATGCATACCGGGCGGGAGCGGCAAAAGGTGGATGATGTCATTGACGACCAGATGTTGTTTCTGGGCAAATCGCTGGACATCGCCAAGGCAGCCGGTGTCGCCGATGAAGCCATTGCATTGGATCCGGGCTTCGGGTTTGCAAAGGACGCTGACGAGAATATCGAGCTGATGGCAAGATTTGCCGAGCTTCATGTGCTGGGCTATCCGCTGGTGGCCGGAACATCGCGCAAGCGCTTTGTCGGTTCGGTCAGCGGCCGCGACATGGATGCGCGCGATATCGCGACGGCGGCGACCACCGCAATCCTGCGCATGCAAGGCGCCGCCATATTCCGCGTGCACGACATTGCCGCAAACAGAGATGCGCTTGCTATGGCAGACGCCGTTCTGGCTGGCCGGAAAACGGGAGCTGATGGATGAGCAACACCTATCGCATAGGCTTGAAAAACTGCGTGTTTTTCGCCCGTCATGGGGTCTTTCACGAGGAAGCGCAGCTCGGTCAGAGTTTTTATATCGATGTCGATATGGACGTTCTGGTCACCGATGCGCTGAAAACGGACAATTACGAAAACACGGTTGACTATGGTGCAGTCCACGCCTCAGTCGAGCAGATCGTTACGCAGCAGCGTTTCAATTTGATCGAAGCACTCGCCCATCGCGTCGGCGAAGAACTGTGCGCGCAGTTTCCGGCGATCAAACGGGTGGTGGTGACGATCCGCAAGCCAAGCGCGCCCATCCCGGGCGTTTTCGATCATGCGGAGGTTATCGTTGAACATATCCCCGAGTGATGCCGGCGTTCATGAGGCGCTGCTTGGATTGGGCGGAAATATCGGAGATCCGCGGGCAAGCATGGCTTCGGCCTTGCAGATATTACATGCGAATGACGATATCGAAGTATTGGCTGTTTCGCGCCTCTACCGCACACCGCCATGGGGCAAGACCGATCAGGACTGGTTCTTCAACAGCTGCGCCAAGGTGCACACGACGCTTCGCCCACACGATCTGCTGGATGCTTGCCTTTCCGTGGAACGGCAGCTCAAGCGAAGGCGGCGTGAGCGCTGGGGGCCGCGCATCATCGACATTGATGTGCTGACCTATGATGCCGAAACGATCGACGGAGACGGGCTGAGCATTCCGCACCCGCATATGCACAAGCGGGCTTTCGTTCTGTTACCGCTCCTGGATATTGAGGCCGATGTGATGGTGAATGGTCAAACGGTTTCGCATTGGGCATCACTTGCCGATAGCGCAGGTATTGAGATTTCCAGTGAGAATGGATCCTGGTGGTTGGCTGAACAGAGCCGGCGCTAACGCGACAGTTCGCGTTCGTTGCCGCCGACCGAGCCAACCTGGCTGCCGCGCGAGAGCGTCATGCCAATAACCGGTATCAGCTCATCGCGAACCCTGACCGATATTGTTACATTCATGACGTTCGGTTCTTCCAGATGGGCAACCATCGCGCCGTTCAGCCTTTTGCGATTGATACCGACGACGATTTTGTTGCCGGTTATTTGCCCGGATATGATGTCCAGGCCTTCACCCTCGGCGCCATCGAGAAACCGACCGGTATAGTCGCTGCCCTGTTGGCCTATAAAGGCAGACATTTTTTGTGAAAAAATGCCGACGCGGCAGCGTCCGTCCATGGTAACGCCGGCTGCATGCTCTGCGGACGGTCCGCCGCTGAGCTTGCAGACGAATTTTGTTCCCTTGTATTTGCCGGCGACGATTTCACCGGGCCCGCTCCATTGTCCCGCTACGGATTCAAAAAAGTCTTTGTCCTTCGATCCAGCCCACGCCGGCGAGGCAAATCCGGCTAAGAACAGAGCGAGAGCGGTCAGGGGCAAACGAAAAAACATGATCCAGCCTGCAGCACGTGAAGAAACCAACACCATCAACCGGAATGGTTAATTGCGGGTTGAAAATCGCGTGGATTGTAGCAGAGGGGCAGAAAATTGCGAAATCAGCCTTTGGTTCCGTGTCTCACAATGCGCCGGCTCGTGTAACACAACGCTTCAAGCTAACCTTGTCTTGCTCTATGTTCAGGCAATGAATGAATCCAACGCAGCCAAATCCCTGTCGGCGCTCGGCCATGACGCGCGCCTTTCGGTGTTTCGTCTACTGGTCAAGGCTGGGGAAGGCGGGCTCAATGTCGGCGACATCGGCCAGCATCTGTCTATTCCCGCCTCAACGCTGGCGCACCATCTGTCGGCACTTGTCGACGTTGGCCTGGTGCGCCAGGAGCGTTTCGGCCGCGAAATCCGAAACTACGCCAATTACGATGTCATATCCGAGCTTGTGGAATTCCTGACAAAGGAATGCTGTGTCGGGCTAGACCAACCGGACGGAGTAGTCTGACAGGACCGGCCGCTATTGCTTTTTGGCTGTCTTTTGTGTGCCCGTTGCCTGACGAGTGAGATCGCCGACGAACTCACCAATGCCAGGTCGCTTCAAGCTGTGAAACTGCATCGGGCGACACAGATCCATTGCCGCGATGCCGATGCGCGCCGTCATCAACCCGTTGATGACGCCTTCGCCAAGCCGCGCAGAAAGCTTGCTTGCCAGGCCGTGGCCCATGAGCTGCTGGATGATGCCATCGCCGAGTGCCATGGACCCGGTGACAGCCAGATGGCCGACCACATCACGGGCCAGGCGCATCGCGCCGATTGTTCCCGGGCGACCACCGTAGAGCGCTGCCAGATTGCGGATCAGTCGCATGGCCTCGAACAGCACGTAGCCAATATCGAGAAGAGCGCGCGGACTGATGGCCGTAACAACCGATACACGCTTGGAAGCGTTGACAATCATCCTTCGCGCCTCTTCGTCAAGCGGCCTGAGCAATTCGGCTTCGGTCAGCCCCATCAGATGCGGTCCGTCGATTATCTCGCCTTCCAGTTCCTTGAGCTGCCTGCGGGCGCGCGCGGTTTCCGGCCGGTGGGAAAACAGATGCACCAGCTTAGTCTGCACTGCTTTCGCCTTTGCCGGATTTTTCTCTTCGCGGGCGATCTCCACAGCCGATCTTATCTTGTGGACAGCTTCGAGGCGGACAAGTGCTGAAATTTCACGGATAGCAAGACCGGCCAGCGACACAACAGCAATGGCGGTCAGCACAGTGGCGGTCCAGCCGAGCCATGCGGAACGCTCGAAAAAGCCCGTGATGAGGCCATCGATCCAAAGTGCAAATGCAAGCGAAAACAGCAGCCCGAGTGCCGATATAGTGATTTTCGCGAATGAAAATCGGCGTTTCCTGGCAACGGCGACCGGGGGTGTCAAAGCGTCGACGACTTCTCCGTCGTCGTCAATTTGAGACGGTTCCTGCAAAAACGGATCGTTCTCAACTTCCGTAAGTTCAATGCTTTCGGCAACGGCCACAGGGCGGCGGGCTTTGCTGCGCGGTCGTTTAACGGCCGGTGTTGTGCGAGGGCTGGATTCTTTACCATCATCTATTTTGAAGGCCGCGGGTTTGCGATGTTTGCTCGTCATGCCAGCCAGTCTCCAAACAGGAATTCAAAGGCCCTGTCGAGCCTGATATGAGGAAGCGACAGTGTTACACCCTCGGCGGTGCGTTCGAGCTTGGGAGGGCGGAAACGAACAAAATTGAGCGGCGGCGGGGAGCCGGCCGGTTGCGCCTTTATCTGTTGAAAAAATGAGTCCGCATCTTGCGGTAAGTCACCGGGAAATATGCCTGTTTTGGCAATACCGTCGAATTTTTCGCCGTCGATTTTTTCACCCTTCATCGGCGTTCCGACGATCAGCGGAAGTCTGTCCTTTCCCTGTTTGGCGCTGGCCTCGCGGGTTGCCCGCACTGCGGCCATGGCAATGACCTCGATCTCGGCTTTCGCATATCCGGCGCGCCGGGTCGCCCGTTCAACGAGGCGCCGAACGATCGCCTCCAGCCGGTCATGGCTTTCATGATGCAGATGGTCAGCCTTGGTCGCGCCGATGAGAACACGGTCGATACGTCTTGAAATCAGGGACGTGAGAAGATTGTTGCGACCCGGCCTGAAGCAGGACAGGATGTCGACCAGCGCCCGTTCCAGGTCCTGGACGGCCTCCGGTCCGGCATTCATGGCCTGCATGGCGTCGATCAGGATGATTTGCCTGTCCAGGCGGGCGAAATGCTCGCGAAAGAACGGATTGACGACCAGTGACTTGTAGGCCTCGTAGCGCCGCTCCATCATTGCCCACAGGGAGCCCGTTGGCGCCGAACCCTCCTGCGGCAGGTCTGGCAGAGGGGCAAAAGTCAGTGCGGGCGAGCCCTCCAGATCACCGGGCATCAGGATCCGGCCGGGCGGCAGAGTCGAAAGGGCGCGCTCGTCACTGCGGCAGGCGCGCAGGTAGTCGGCAAAATGAGTCGAGATTTGGCGGGCTACGGTTTCATCTGTCGGCAAGCCGGCATCGAAATCCGCGGATTTTTCAAGCCACTGGCGCGACAGATCGGAACGTGCGGCCGAGCGCGCCGGCTCCACGGCGTTTCGGCTGAATTCCCTGAAATCCTGTTTCAACAGTGGTAGATCCAGAAGCCACTCGCCGGGATAATCGACAATGTCGATTGACAGTTTTCCCGATGAGAACAACCGGTTCCATGCGCTTGCGGATTCATACTCCACGGTCAGCCGCAGTTCCGATATGGCGCGGGTTGATTGCGGCCATAATCTTTCGTCTACAAGCGCTGCGACATGATCCTCGTACTGAAATCGCGGCACGCCATCGTCCGGCTGAGGTTCGAGATAGGCCGAAGCAATGCGGCCCGTGTGCTGGGCCTTGAACAGCGGCAGCCGGCCACCATGCAGGAGATTGTGAACAAAGGCGGTAATAAAGACGGTCTTGCCGGCTCGTGAAAGCCCGGTTACGCCAAACCGCATGGTCGGGCGCATAAGTCCGCCGGCGCGATCAAACAGGTTGTCCACCGTAATCAGAGCTTCATCGGAAAGTCGGGAAAGAGCAGAACTCAATTTTCACCTGCTTGGGACCATGGCTGAATGGCATATAAGAACCCCTGCGGGGGCTGTTCAAGCTGGAGCCGGTGGCATCGACCGCAAAACGGAGTGTCCAGACAGTTTGCCGGGCAGGCGTTTGCGGCAATTTATTATGATTAGTTATTTAATTACAATGAGTTAACATGAGGATGCCGAAGAGCGACCCGTGTGCTGCGCCTAACTTTCGAATTTCAGCGCTTTTTTACGCAGGCGTTTGGGGCTCAGAAATTCCGCCAGATGCCCGCCATCTTTGATCTGCGTCATGGAAACGTCAAATTCGATTGATGCCAGTCCTGCCGTCGGGAAACCCTTTTGCAGCCGCTCTGCGGCGCGGTTTTTGGCGCTGCTGCTCAAAAAGCGCGCTGTGTCTTCCACCATCGGATTGTGGCCAATTAATAGGACCGGGGTTTCGGATTGTTTCGACAACAGCTCCACATAATACGCGTGGTCGTTGCTATACAATTCGTCGCGGCTCTGCACATTCGGGCTGTTGGGCAGGTGCGACAGGATAATTTCGCAGGTTTGCTGACAGCGCCTGGCAGTGGAACACAATATTATTGCCGGTAGCTGCTCAACGCCTGCAAAGGCGGCAGCGACGAGATTGGCATCCCCGACACCGCGTTCATCGAGCGGACGGTCGAAATCGCGCTGGCCGGGGCGTGCCCATGCTGAGTGGGCGTGGCGAAGGAGATAGACTGTCGATGTTGTTGAGGCGTGCTTGTTCATATGCGGCGCTTCACCAATCTCCAGTTCCGGTTTTTAGTCGTTGATCGTTTCAACATCGGGCATTTAAAGCATCATTCTTGCCGCGATGCGAGAGGGCGTTGCACAAATATTGCATACTGTTCAAACCTGCCGGTTTCAACGTTGCCAAACGGTTTATCTGTCGGCCATTAATCATGCAAAGACACCGCCTGAACGGGACCGGACATTGATGAACAAGACGCAATCGGACCGGCAGCATGCACATATCGCAAGTTACTATGCGGCGATGCAACGACCGCGTGCGCTGCTTGGCTCACTGGCAGGCAAAGTAGAAGCACAGGTCACTATTGTCGGCGGCGGCCTTGCCGGACTGACTGCCGCCCTGGAACTGGCGCGTCGCGGGCATTCGGTCATTCTGCTTGAGGCGGAGCGTATCGGTTGGGGCGCATCCGGACGCAGTGGTGGCTTTGTGTCGCCGGGGTTTGCTGAAAATATCGGGGCTATCGAGCGCCGGGTAGGAGCCGCGACAGCGAAGCAGCTCCATGCGCTGTCGGTCCGCGGCGTGGACTATGTGGAAAACACAATCATTGCTGCCGGCCGCAGCGATATCATAGGCGGTCGCGGCTGGCTGCATGTCTCGCGCAGCGCAAAAACAGGCAAGTTGCGGGCTTGGCGGGATCAAATGGTGCACGCGTACGGCGCCGACATGGTGTTCCTGGAAGGCGGCCCGCTGCAATCCATTTTAAAAACAGACCGCTATCGTGCTGCGGTTGCAGATCAGATGCCATTTCACATCGACCCGCTCGCCTATGCGGAATTGCTGCTGCAGCTGTGCCTTGAAAACGGTGTTTGCGTTTTTGAGGGCACCCGTGTGAATGATATCGGAAGGAACGGCGCAGCTTTTGTGTTGAATACGAGGTTGGGGCAGGTTCTGTCGCCCAATGTGGTCGTTGCAACCAGCGCCTATGGCGGTCCGGTCCGCCAAATCGAGCGCAGCATTCTTCCTGTTGCGACCTATGTCGTTGCAAGCAGCCCCGGTGGTGGACGGTTGGCGGATGTTATCGGATATCGTGGCTGTATAGCCGACCAGCGGCGCGCCGGCGACTATTACCGGCTTGTTGAGGATGAAAAAGGGCTGCGTCTTTTGTGGGGTGGACGCATTACTACACGGCGCTCGGAACCCGCACAGCTCGCGCATATGCTGTTGAAAGACATCCGCGACGTCTATCCGCAGCTGGACGGTCTCAGCATTGAATACAGCTGGTCCGGCCTGATGGGTTATGCCCGCCACAAAATGCCGGTGATCGGCGAAATATCATCCGGGCTATTCGCGTTGACCGGGTTTGGTGGTCACGGGCTCAACACGACTGCAGCCGGCGCGCTGGTGATTGCAGATGCGCTCAACGGCGACCGAAGCGCCCTGGAGCTGTTCGGCTCCTATCGTGCGGTGTGGGGCGGAGGGGCTCTCGGGAGGTTTGCAACACAACTTGAATACGAGCGCCTTCGGCTGATCGATGCCATTGATGAATTGTAAGCAGAGGTTTGGCGCTTTAGTGCAACAAGTTCATAAATCAATATAAAGTCTCAACAATATGTCGATGCACACAATTTTTATTCAGCTTGAAGAATTCACGCTTGTAAGCGGGCAGCGGTGTGGCTATACACACGCCAAAAAAGTACTGCACCAGAGGAATCACCATGAATGAAATGATTGATCTTGGTTCCTATGTTCCCTCGGATGACGAGGCGTTCATGAATGAGAAGCAGCGAGCCTATTTTCGAGCCAAACTGCATGCATGGAAAAATGATATCCTGCGCGAAGCGCGAGAGACACTTGGAAACCTGCAGGAAGACAGCGCCAATCATCCCGACATTGCAGATCGCGCCTCGTCCGAAACGGACCGGGCCATCGAGTTGCGCGCACGGGACCGGCAACGCAAACTGATTTCCAAAATCGATGCAGCATTGCGGCGGCTTGACGAGGGCACGTATGGTTTTTGTGAGGAAACGGGAGAACCGATCAGCCTGAAGCGGCTGGATGCGCGTCCTATCGCAACGCTTTCAATCGAAGCGCAGGAACGCCATGAACGCCGGGAGAAGGTTTACAGGGACGAGTGACCAACGTTTCATCTGCCAGTCAACAATGGGCGGCTGTTTGATCAGCCGCCTATTTTTTTATTTCTATTGCTTTACGTTGAGGTCGCCGAGAAGCTTTTTCATCTCGTCTTCAAGTGAAGCGGACGATGCTCTAGCCGGCGGTTTGACATCGGAATCTGCTGTGGGTGGTATTGGGTGTTCCGGTTCGCTTCCGGCTTTTTGCTTTTCAGCTTTGCTAATTTCAGCTTCAAGCAGCTCATCGAAGTCAGC
Source organism: Hyphomicrobiales bacterium (assembly GCA_024244645.1). GTDB lineage: Bacteria > Pseudomonadota > Alphaproteobacteria > Rhizobiales > Rhizobiaceae > Hoeflea_A. Next base: position 7,295 of record JAAEOH010000111.1, on the reverse strand, counting down.
AATCAACTCTTCCGCAGTCATGGCATGCGGCTGATCTGTATCGACCGTTTCTCTGGTATCCGCAGCATCAATAGCCGGCATGTCAGAGGTCGAGGGTTCCACGTCTACCCGCGGTGCCGCGATGATCTCCTCAGCCGCCTTTGGCTCGGTCTTGGTCTCTTCCGGCATCACCAGTTCGCGAGCGGCGCCAAGGACATCTTCAAGCTCGGCGGTGATGACGTTTTCCTCGTCAGGGATCGTGGCCGTTGCGACAGCGGGGGCTTGTATCTCGACGACAGGGCTCTTTGCATCAGCAACAGGGCTCTTAGTTTCTGCAACCGGGCTCTCAGCTTCTGCAACCGGGCTTTCTTTTTCTGTATCCTGGCCCGGGTCATCCAGCTTGGCCATCTGGTTAGCCGCCGAGGCGGCGGCGGCGGAAACCGCAACGGCTGCGAGTGCGGGTGCTGGTGCCGGCGGCTTGTCAGGGCGCGGAGGTGCCGATCGGGCATTTGCTGATGGCGGTGCCGGCCCTGTGTCCATCTGCGCAGGCGGTGAAGGCCTGACTTCAGACGGCGCGGGCGACGAAGGCTTGGTTTCCGCGTGGGGAGGCTGTGATGGTTCGGGCCGCTGCGGTGCCCTGGGTTGTGCCGGCTGCTGCTGTCCTTTTGGCGCGGATGGTTGCGCTGCCTCGGCCTGTGGCGGCGTCGATGCCTGTGCGGCTGCTGTTTCCGGGCTCGGACGTGCCGCGGCGGCAACCCGGTTAATGCCGCGTTCGACGACGATATCACTCGGACCGCCGATCATAATCAGATGTTCGACATTGTCCCGCCGTACCAGCACAAGCCGGCGACGGGCATCCACGGCTGCGGCGTCCAGAACCGCAAGCCGCGGTTGCCGGTTCGACCCGCCGCGAATAAACGCCATGTGGCCGCGCCGTCTGAGATGCCATAGAATCAGGCCCATTACGATGACAACGACCGCACCGATAATAAGCAGGGAGGTTATGGACAAGCCGTCCGTTCCAATAAGTGCGTCACTCATAATATACCAGCGCCCTAAAGTTCATTGCCCCCTCAAGCGGTTCATAAACCGCTGTGTATGGAAAGCGTAGAGGCCCATCCGGGACCATGCAAGCGCGGTATCAGTCAAATTTCGTGAAACACACAGCTTGCCCACTTGTTTGACGGGTATCGCAGAAAAACTTTACCTCGTCCATGCCGGTTGAATCTTCCTGCCGGCGGCTATTTCCGCGGGTCTCTTTCATTGTGTTACGGAATGTGGTCCAAACAGGGTATTGTACTTAAGGGGAATCAAGCTCGCTTCAAGAGGACATCAATGGCGCGAGAAAACCAGTCGGGAAACTACCCGACGCCAATAATCGACCGACACTCCAAGCCTGGCACTGTCATTCGCTTAGTTGTTTTGGCCATCGTCCTAATTGGCGCAGCCATTGCGTTCATCTATCTGGAGGGGCGCGTCAACACCAATCTTGGACTTGGACTTCTCGGTATGCTTGCCATGGTCGGGATTTTTTATCTCGTCTCGACCGTGATCGGTTTCGTGCAAATCATGCCGAGAGGCGGCGGCGACGTGCTGTCCCGCATTTTTATTGACGGCCATCCCGAGGGCACTGTCGTAACAGACAAAAAGGGCCGTGTTGTTTATGCCAACCGCACATATGCAGGGTTGATCGGTGCCGACAACCCCACCGATGTCCTTTCGATTGAAGCCATCATGTCCCACGACAGCCAGGCGGCGGAGGCGGTTTACCGGCTGACCAATCAGATACGCGAAGGCAAGGAAGGGCAGGAAGAGTTCAGATTGCTCAAAAGTCTGGGTGGCGCTGGCGATGCGGTGGACGGGCCGCGATGGTACAGGCTTCGCGCCCGCTTGCTGGACCTTGGTGATGCGGGAGAGAGGCTGCATGCCTGGCAGCTCTCCGACATTACCGCTGAGCGAGAGGAGCAGGAACGCTTCTTTCGTGAACTGCAGCACGCAATCGATTATCTGGATCACGCGCCTGCAGGGTTCATGTCGACCGGGCAGGTCGGCGAGATCGTCTATATCAACGCGACCCTGGCCGATTGGATCGGCCTCGATCTGACTCGCTTTACGCCGGGTTCCATTGCGCTTGGCGACCTGATTGCGGGCGAAGGTATGGCGCTGATCGAATCCGTGCAGGCTGCGCCCGGCCTCGATCGCACCGCAACGCTTGATCTGGATATGTTGCGCCAGGACGGCAAAAGCCTGCCTGTCCGACTTGTCCACCGGGTCAGCGCCGCACGCGATGGCGCACCCGGAGAAAGCCGCACCATCGTGCTTCAGCGCAGCGGCGAGGGTGCCAGCGCCAGTGAAGCCGCCGCCGCTGAAACACGCTTTACCCGCTTTTTCAACAACACGCCGATGGCAATTGCCTCCGTCGAGAGCAATGGCAAGATCGTGCGCACCAATGCGCCATTCTTAAAGATGTTCTCTGCTGCAGTGGCGCGTGATGACCTTGAAAAGGGTGCGCTGTTCGAAGCGGTTGTGCACGAGGCGGACAGGAAACTCTTCGCCGCTGCACTGGAGGATGCCTCGCGCGGGCAGGGAGAAATCGCGCCGGTTGACAGCCGCCACGCGGCCGATGAAGAGCGGTTTTTCCGGTTCTACGTCACTGCAGTCGTCGATGGCAGCGACAGCGAGGAAGCCGCCATCATCTACGCGGTTGAGACGACCGAGCAGAAGGCGCTGGAAGCGCAGATGGCCGAGACGCAGAAGATGAATGCTGTCGGCACGCTCGCCGGTGGCATCGCCCATGACTTCAACAATGTGCTGACCGCAATCCTGCTGTCGGCCGACCATTTGCTGCTTTCCCTACGCCCGTCGGATTCAAGTTTTGCCGATCTGATGGAGATCAAGCGCAATGCAAACCGCGCAGCCGTGCTGGTCCGGCAGTTGCTGGCTTTCTCGCGCAAGCAAACGATGCGGCCAACGGTTCTGTCGATGACCGATGTGATCGGTGATCTGCGCATGCTCGTCGACCGGCTGACCGGCTCCAACGTCAAACTTGACGTCGAGTACGGCAAGGATCTGTGGCCGGTGAAAACCGATATCGGCCAGTTTGAACAGGTCATTATCAATCTGGCGGTCAATGCGCGCGATGCGATGCCGGAAGGCGGCACCATCGAGATCAGCACGTCCAATGTCGAGAGCAGCGAGGTCGCAGACCTCAACAACCGCGGCATGCAGGAGGGCGACTATGTGATGATCGCCGTGGGTGACGAGGGCACCGGCATTGCGCCGAACCTCATGGACAAGATTTTCGAACCGTTCTTCACCACAAAGGACGTCGGAAAGGGTACAGGCCTTGGTCTTTCGATGGTCTATGGCATCATCAAGCAATCCGGTGGCTATATCTATCCGGAATCCGAAGTCGGCAAAGGCACAACGTTCCGGATTTATCTGCCGCGGCATGTCGAGACGGAAGAAGAGATCGCCCTGGCCGAGGCCGAAAGCCGGGAAAGCGCAGGTAAGCTTGCTGATGCGAAGAACGGCAAGGACGGCAACGGCGCAGCGCCGGCTCAGGAGCGGACCGACCTGACGGGGTCAGCCACCGTGCTGCTTGTCGAGGATGAGGAAGCGGTACGGCGCGGCGGCAAGCGCATGCTGGAGACCCGCGGATATACGGTGCATGAAGCCGGCTCCGGAGTTGAGGCACTGGACGTGATCAAGGAACTCAACGGCGATGTGGATATTGTCGTCTCCGACGTCGTCATGCCGGAAATGGACGGTCCGACATTGCTGCGCGAGCTGCGCAAGGAATATCCCGATATGAAATTCATATTCGTTTCGGGATATGCGGAGGATGCGTTTGCCAAAAACCTGCCGGAAAATGCACAGTTCGGATTCCTGCCAAAGCCCTTTTCGCTCAAGCAGCTTGCGACTGCGGTAAAAGAAGTCATTGAAAATTAAACACAAAACCGGAGTGATTTCATCGATTTGCCTCAGGTTCCCTATCACAAAGAGGTGTGCGGAAGCTGGCACTTGGCGATGGCATCTCTCGCAAAATGCGGTTAAACAATGCGCCAACGGATTCGCTGCAAGGTGTGCCGGTGGTTCTCCACGCAACCCGATGTAATTTCGAGTATATTGCGATGCGGCCGCCACAAAGACCACATTGGCGCCGCAATATTGCTATTGAAGCCAAATCAATTGTTAATTCACCTGAGACGGGGGAATACCGAATGTACAAAAAAATAACAGTCGCGATGATGGCAGGCGCGCTTCTCGCAGCATGCACGACGACGGATCCGTATACCGGCCAGCCACAGATTTCCAGGACTGCCGGGGGTGCGGCGCTGGGCGCGGCTGCGGGCGCCGGCCTGGGCCTGCTGGCAGGCGGAAACGACCGACGCAACGCATTGATCGGTGCCGGCATCGGCGCACTGGCAGGCGGCGCCGTCGGCAACTACATGGACCGCCAGCAAGCCGAACTGCGTGCGCAGCTTCAGGGCACCGGTGTTTCGGTCACCAGAAACGGCAACAGCCTGGTTTTGAACATGCCTTCGAATGTGACATTTGCAACCGACCAGTCGCAGATCGATCCAGGCTTCTACTCGACACTCAACTCCGTTGCCATTGTCCTGAACAAGTACAACCAGTCACTGATCGACGTTTACGGATTTACCGATTCTACTGGATCGGCGCAGTACAATCTGGACCTGTCGCAGCGTCGTGCGCAGTCGATTTCTTCCTATCTGTCCGCGCAGGGCATCGACCGGCGGCGCATGTATGTGGTCGGCTTCGGCCAGGAGCGGCCAGTCGCCACCAACGCATCGGCAGCAGGGCGTGCCCAGAACCGGCGTGTCGAAATTCAGATCGTCCCGCTCAGCTAGAGCGTATCTGGTTTATACGGAATCATTTGACCGGCGCGATTTTGGTCGCAGACAAGGCGGGTCGCACGCCGTGGTGCCAACCCACCACAAGTGCGAGCCAACGCAGTCAGCGGGCAAAATCGCCCGGCCCATTCAATTCTGAATTTCAACAACATCGTCCTTTCCGGGTGGCGGACAATCGGCCCATCGGCGTCGTTGCGCCGCTTGCCCGATGCACCACATCGCGCTGCGCGACGCGCCTAGCCGAGTGGGCCGATTTTCCGTCATCAAATGATCCCGTATAAACCAGACACGCTCTAGTCGGCCGGTTTTTCGCAAGGGAATGCGAATTCATGGAAAATGGTGTTGTCGCTTGGCAGCGCCATTTCTATTTGCGTCGCAATTCCTTGCGGATGACAAGCTTCAAGCCAGACCACACTTTGTCAACGGCGCACACCTTGATGTCGACGAGGCCCAAAGGAAGCGCGACATCACGGATCGTATCCTCAGTGATGTCCGTTTGGCGTTTCGATGCTTTTTTGGCCACGACACCCAGATCATGCCGTCTTGTGCAATGCGTTCGCGCAGTTCAGTAATCAGCTCCGCAAGTTTGCGTTTCTCGGTGACGAAAATATGCGCGGCGTCGACCGGATCGCCGGTTTTCGCAAATATCAGGCTGAGACCCTGACTGCAGATCTCGTCTCGGATGGGCTGCGGCATTGCAAGCAACAGAACGCGATGGCCGTCTTTGAGGTTGAGTTTCTTCGCCAAAGGCGTTCCGGAATATGCCGACATATCAGTAAAACCCTTTTCCGCGCGGCGTCAGGCTCGCACCTGTGCCGCGTTATCTGGGTCCGTCATCGTCGTGTGACTTGTAACGGCGGTTGCGACGCCGATTGCAGTGATCAGAACGATAATCCAGTCAATGGCCTGAACGTGTGCCAGTGCTGCCAACAAAGTCGACAGGCCTATTATAAACACTCTGCCCAGGCTCTTCGATACGGCTTGAGCGGAAATGCGCTGCGCCTTTGGTGCTATCTGCAGAAAATGCAGTGTCATGGCGCTGGTCAGGCCCTTGAGGGCAACCGTGACAACAAACAACACGATGGCGTGCAGATAGATCGAGTTGGCGAGCCGGAAATTGTATTCAAACAGCAGCACGATCCCGGTCGCTGCAACAAGCGATGCACCGAGGACGATCACCAGCCTGTTTGAATATTCATTCAAACCCAGCCAAATGCGTGATGCAACAAGGGTAGCAGCAGCCGACGATATTATGAGAGCTGCCAGAACCTGGGACGTCGAATTATGCGCCAGTGCGGTTACCAGTGAAAAAAACGGAACCGACAGGCCCGCTGAAACAACCATAAGCCTGAGAAAAACAAATTTCCTGAACCAGCTTTCCGCGAAGAGTTTCTTTGCGTCCGGAAAGAATGTCTGGAGGACTGAGCCGCTTTTTGGTCGCGATCCACGGTCGTATTCGGCGGGTATGGGAGATTGGTCGTCATGAAAGACCAGCATCAGCAGCGCGGACGCAAAAAAGCACGCAATTGCGATCGATATAACAGCTGAGTAGTGGTCAATGGGCGGGTTCTCGTGCAAATGCCAATGGGCAAGACCAGTCAATACAATCGCCCCGACTCCGGCGATCATCATCTGGGTGTAGTGCATTTTTCGCCGACCATCCGCCTGGAGATTATCCCCAAGCAGATCAGTCATGAGAAAGACCTTGAACTCTTTGGCGGCCGATCCGACGATGACCGCAACACCAAAACCGGCGATGATCGTGGCAGTGGATCCGAACACGGCGACGGCGACGACCAGAACATAGGAACATCCGACGATGAAATCGACAACCGCAATGGCCCGTTTCCTGTTTTGGGTGCTGGCCGCAAAGCCGCTGCTGAAAATATCAGTGCCGAAACTTGCAACGTGGCGCGCCGTCACTAGCAGACCGGCAACAACAATCGGCAGATCAAGCGCAACGGCAAGATAGGTCAGCACGACCGATGGGCCGGCCATCGTCCAGCCCATAATCGCGAAGGCGCCTTGCCCTGAAAGTATAGAAAGGTTTCTGCGCTCGGTTCTGGGTTTCGCTTTGCCGATGATGCCGTCCCTTGTGGTCGCGCCTTACGATAACAAACCGGATTTGCCTGAAGCAAGAAGGTTATCCACTGCATCCGCGCCTTATTGTCCGGCTGGTGCTAGAGCGTGTCTTGTTTAGATTGAATCATTTGACCGAGGCGATTTTGGTCGCTGACAAGGCGGATTGCGTGCCGTGGTGCCAACCCACCACAAGCGCGAGCCAACGCAGTCAGGGGGCAAAATTGCCCGGCCCATTCATCTCTGAATATCAACAACATCATCCTTTCAAGGGTGGCGGACAATCGGCCGATCGGCGTTGTTGCGCCGCTTGCCCGATGCACCACATCGCGCTGCGCAACGCGCCTGGCCGAGTGGGCC
>JAAEOH010000110.1 GCA_024244645.1 Hyphomicrobiales bacterium | reverse complement strand
TGCGCGGAGGGCCGGATTTGGCGAGAGTCGACCCTCGACCACAACCGGATTCGGCCGCCAAGCGTGAACGAGGATTCCAAACCCCACTATCACGGCCACCGCCGGCGCTTGCGCGAGCGCTTCCTCAAAGGCGGCGCCGACTTCATCGTTGGATTCAAAGGCGCGTCGGCGCAACTCGCCTCAAGCCTATATTGTCTGACATAGCCCGACATGACGTTGTGTCGCTGGACAGCTGGAATTTGGGCACACACGCTCATGGACAGTGCGAGAGAAACGAATATCAGGAAGCCGTAATTCGCTATTCGACACTTGGAATGGATTCGACGATCGAGTCCTCTCCGCGGAGGCGGCAATCTGATCGCGGACACATCCGACAGCTCGGCCCAACCGGTGTCGCTGACCCAGCCGAGGTCAGGTCAAGACCATCGGCGTATACAGTTCTTTCTGCGTGCAGCACATCACAAACCAGCATTACGGATTGTAGGAACGGAGCTTCATGAAATGATGCGGGCTGCTTTGTCACCGCTTGAGCGACCATCAAATAGCGGGATCCGTCCGGGAATTCGACCAACCTGCGAATCGGCCTATTGGGCGTCTGGAACGAAAGAAAGATCGCCCACAGCGGACAGGCATGCCCGTGACGCAACAAGGGTAAGCGCGGTAGAGGGAAGTTCTTGGTTATATGACCGGCCGGATCCGATCGGAGAAAGGCAAATGGCACGCCGGAACCCTTCGGTTTTCGCAGGGTAACGAGGCGATGGCAAACTTGCTCGAAGCTGGCATCGAATCGCTGACGCAAGATTTCTATGTCGTAACGACAATTGGAAGCCAACTGGAGAAATTCGTCATACGGAAATACCAGGGCTCCCGCAATGTAGGAAGCAAGCGCGTATCGGGCGCGTTCACGCGCCGCGTCGCTGGTCAAGAGCGGATCATCAAGCTGGGCCTCAATCAGGGGCGCGGCTTCATTCAGCGCGATATGCCGCGCGAGTTGAAAACGTCGCGTCGACCTGGGGGCATTTTCCAAGAAAGTAATCTTACGTTCATCGAAGTCGACGTCGGTCAAGTTGCGGTAACGCCTTGGCATCGCATCGACCGGTGATACTTGCGCGATAGTCGTGCTGTGGTTTGATATCAGGAAATCATGGAGGGAAATCTCGTCGGTGCCGCGACCATTCAGCAAACTTTTGCGGATCTGGTCTCCGGCCCGTTCAAGCGTTGGAAACCATGCATTGTGCTGGCGCAAGAAATCATCCACTTCATCTGCAGGCGTCGATGCTTGGTTCACGGTCCCTGAATGGTCGAATAGATTCACAAGCGATTGGGCCGTCTCTGAAAGACGTTGGCTCTCCGACGAGATTATTTCGCGGAAGCGTCGGCGTTGCGCGTCGTCTAACTCGGAGACGTCGTCGAGGATCTCCGACGATGAGCGGATGGCCGTTACGTACGTTAGCATTTGATGCACCACATTGCCCAATATGGGGTCCTGATTGAGTCGGTCCAGCAGGGCATTGGCAAAGCTGGTTTGGTCGCGCCAAGCGCGGTAGACAACTAGGAACGCGCGTGCCCAATCAGGGTGGCGCCCGACCAACTCAGCGGCTGAGTCCGGGGACAGATTGAGGCGCCGCACGAGAGGTTCGGCCGCAACCTCGCCTAGATCAAAGATCAACTGGCGCTCCGCTCGCCCGCTTAGGGCCCCGGAATCGACGCGCAGTAGCTCAGCCAGCCGGTTTAAAAGGGCACCACCGATCTCCCTTTTGTTCGACTCGATCATGTTCAAGTACGACGGCGAAATGCCAGCCTGCTTGGCAAGCTCGGCCTGCGTCAACCCAAGCGTCTTGCGCTCGGATCTGATCCGAAACCCAATTGGCGACTTGGCCATACTGTCCCACCCCTATCGATCAAGAATGGCGCGCAATGAGTCTATTTTTCACAAACGACCTATCATTATCAGAAAATAATTCACAAAACTTTCGTTTTAAATAAATTACTTATTGAAAAATTCACTAATTAAATTTACAAAGTCGCAACTATAGAATGCCAGCGAAACGTTGGCAAGAAATTCGGGAAAAAATTTAGCCTAGGGAGGTTGAATGTGCCGAAAGCACTGAATATCAAAAGAATCTGCGGTTCTTCACGGTGCAGGCGTTCGGTTGTGATCGCTGTCGGCGTCTTACACCAACCAAGCTAACCAACCCTGGCTCGTGCCCGGTGCTCGCATGGTGATACCGCGACCCGCGCCGAATTGTGACAACGGTTGTGTGTCAATGCCCGATCTGGGCGCCACGATGAGCAACAACCGAAATTGGAGACACCCTTTCTGGGGTAGTTCATCGCGCTCTATTGCGTGAACGTCGAGCCTTCGCTCAGAGGCTGACGGATTACCAGACACAAGCTTGATGAAAGGAGCAAACTTATGAGCGAATTTCCCCACAAACCAACTCGCAGAACGGTGCTCAAGACGGGAGTGGCCGGCGTGGCGGCGGGTGCGGCGACGGTGGCCGCACCGATGTTCTTCATGCGCAACGCCTGGGCGCAAGAATTCTGCAACATGCCGACCGGCGGCAGCGTAACCCTAGGCTTCAACGTGCCGCAGACCGGCGCCTATGCGGACGAGGGAGCGGATGAGCTTCGCGCCTATCAGCTCGCTGTAAAACACCTCAATGGTGAGGGCGATGGCGGCATGATCAACACCATGAAACCGACGATGCTCAAGGGCAACGGGGTACTCGGCAAGAAGGTCGAGTTCGTTACGGGTGACACGCAGACCAAATCAGATGCCGCTCGTGCGTCGGCAAAGCGCATGATCGAGAAGGACGGCGCCATCATGATTACGGGCGGGTCATCATCGGGCGTGGCGATTGCCGTCCAGTCGCTCTGTCAGGATACGGGCGTCATTTTCATGGCCGGTCTTACCCACTCCAACGACACCACCGGCAAGGACAAACGCCGGTATGGCTTCCGCCATTTCTTCAATGCCTATATGTCGGGCCTGGCGCTCGGGCCGGTGCTCGAATCCGCGATGGGCAAAGACCGGCGCGCCTACCATCTTACCGCCGACTACACGTGGGGCTGGACCCAGGAAGAATCGATCAAGAACACGACCGAAGGCCTAGGATGGGAAACGGTAGAGGCGGTTCGGACGCCCCTCGGCGCCGGCGATTTCTCGCAATATCTGACCCCGGTGCTGAACTCCGGCGCCGACGTGTTGATCCTGAATCACTATGGCAAAGACATGGTCAATTCGTTGACCCAGGCCGTTCAATTCGGGATGCGCGACAAGCAGGTTAACGGAAAACAGTTTGAAGTGGTCGTACCGCTTTATTCGCGTCTCATGGCGCAGGGTGCCGGTGAAAACATCAAGGGCATTCTCGGCACCACCAATTGGCACTGGTCGCTGCAGGATGATGGCTCAAAAGCCTTCGTCAAATCGTTCGGTCAGGAGTATGGTTTTCCGCCCTCCCAGGCAGCACAGACGTGCTACACTCAGACGTTGCTCTATGCCAATGCCTGCGAAACGGCCGGAACATTTGCGCCACCCGCAGTCATCGGGGCGTTGGAAGGCTTTGAGTTCGACGGCATGGGCAATGGTCAGACGCTCTACCGGGCAGCCGACCATCAGTGCTTCAAAAAGGTGCTGGTAGTGGCCGGTAATGAGAACCCGACCTCGCAGTTCGACTTGCTTCAAGTGGTAGAGGAAGTGCCGCGCGAGCAGGTCACTTACAATCCCTCGATATTCGGCGGAGAGCTTGGTTCCGCCGATGCCAAGGCTTGCTGACGGAACTTGATCCGTTAGAGTCCCGTAAGAAAAGGCGGCCGACCGTTCCTAATTGGAGCGGTCGGCGCCGGGGTGCCAGAATACAGGTGGGGCTCGGACCGAAAGCGCTTAGCGGAGGCAGAATTCCCCATGGACGCAATTTTGCTCCAAATATTGAACGGGCTCGACAAGGGCGGGGCGTACGCGCTGATCGCCCTCGGACTGACGCTTGTCTTCGGCACCCTTGGCGTCGTTAATTTCGCACACGGCGCCATATTCATGCTCGGCGCGTTTTGCGCCGTTTCGATCAATGCGCTCCTGAAACTTGAGCAAGTCGTTCTTGATCCGACTCAGACAACCGCCTGGGGTACCCCACTAGAGATCAGAACGCCGTACATTGAATCCTGGCTTGGCGAATGGGGTACGCTGCTAATTCAATACTCCGTACCGATTTCGATTCTTTTTGCGATTCCGGTCATGCTTTTGATCGGATTGGTAATGGAACGAGGCCTGATCCAGTTCTTTTATAAGCGCCCGCACGCTGACCAAATCCTGGTGACGTTCGGCCTCGCGATCATTCTCCAGGAAATCATCAAAGAGATCTTCGGGGCCAATCCAATCCCACAATCGGCACCGCCCCTTGTGGCCGGCAGCGTCAGCATTACCGAAACAATCGTCTATCCGTATTGGCGCATCGTGTATCTGTTTTTCTCCTTGACATTGATCAGTGGCGTGTTCGCCTTCCTCCGATTTACGACTTTCGGAATGGTCGTACGGGCCGGCATGCAGGATCGGGAGACTGTTGGGCTCTTGGGTATCAATATCGAGCGCCGATTCACGATCGTGTTTGGTGTCGCCACCGTCGTCGCTGGCCTCGCGGGAGTGATGTACACGCCAATCCTCCCACCCGACTATCACATGGGTATGGACTTTCTCGTGCTTTCGTTCGTTGTCGTTGTCGTCGGCGGCATGGGTTCGCTCGGGGGGGCCGTTTCCGCGGGCTTTCTGCTCGGGATTCTTCAATCCTTCGCCTCGATGAACGAGGTCAATTCGATCCTGCCCGGGATCGACCAGATCATTATCTATCTGGTGGCAGTGGTCATTTTGCTCGTCCGACCACGCGGTCTCATGGGCCGAAAAGGCGTCATGGAGGACTGAGGCGTGTTCGGAATCTCAAAGATCAACGACATCATGCTGTTGGTTGCATTTGCCGCAATCATTCTTGCCGGCCCCATCATCCTCGAGCCGATTGGTGCTTCCTATCCAGATCTCCTGCAAAAGTTTGCAATCTTCGGGATCTTCGCGATTGGGTTCAACATTCTGTTCGGACTAACCGGCTACCTCTCGTTTGGCCATGCAGCGTTTCTCGGCGTTGGGTCCTATGCCGCGGTGTGGTCGTTCAAGTTGCTTTCAATGAATGCCATTCCCGCGATCGCGATCGCGGTCGTGCTGTCCGGTCTCTTTGCACTGGCGATCGGCTATGTGAGCCTGCGTCGCGCGGGCATCTATTTCTCGATTTTGACGTTGGCCTTCGCGCAGATGTCGTACAACCTTGCCTACTCGGTATTGACGCCGATCACCAATGGCGAAACGGGCCTGCGCGTGCTGCGCACCGATCCGCGATACCTCGATGTCATGTTCGGGGCAGACGTCGGAGCGGCCCAACCAACGACCAATTTCTTCGGCATCGAGATGACTGGCTGGCCCGGCTTCTATTTCTGCGGCATTGTTCTCATCGCGGCATTCGCGTTCTCGATTGTCATATTCCGTTCGCCATTTGGCATGACCCTGCGGGCGATCAAATCGAATCAAAACCGCATGGGCTACACCGGGTTCAATAGCCGGCCCTACCTCATGAGCGCGTTCATCATCTCGGGCATGTATGCCGGCCTGGCCGGCAGCTTGTTGGCCGTGACCGATCCGCTAGCAGGTGCCGAACGCATGCAATGGACTGCGTCCGGCGAAGTCGTTCTCATGACCATCCTTGGCGGTGCCGGAACATTGCTCGGACCGGTACTGGGTGCAGGCATTATCAAATATTTCGAGAACATCTTTTCCGCTTTCAACGAATCCGTGCTCAACAGCCTGTTTGAATTTATGCCGGAGGACGTTCGTCACGTCGTCGTCGAGGTGGCCGGTCTGTTCGTCGGTGATGGCTGGCATCTCACGCTCGGCGTTCTCTTTATGATCGTTGTCATTTTCCTGCCTGGAGGCCTCATGGAGGGCGCTATGAGAGTTCTGAGAATCAAGCACTCTCCGAAAGTCACCAATATCGGCAAATCGCCGCAGCGTGACATCGTTGGCGAAGGCGCAATCGAGGAAAACTTGGACGACCGCGTAAGAACGGCTCCGGCGCGATCCAAGCCGACAGGGTAAGGAGCGTTACACGATGAACAACGCCGTTCTCAGTATTCACGATGTGCACAAGAGCTTTGCTGGCCTTCACGCATTGAGCAATATCAACTTGGATATTCGAGAAAGTGAATCGCATGCAATCATCGGCCCCAATGGCGCCGGTAAATCGACGCTGCTCAATGTGTGCGTCGGCCGGTTGGCGCCGACTCGCGGAACAGTCCTCTTCGACGGGACCGAGCTTACCGGCAAGCATCCATTTGAGATCAACCAATTGGGCGTCGCTCGCGTTTTTCAAACGCCGGAGATCTTCGAAGATCTCACGGTAATCGAGAATGTCATGATACCTATGTTTTCGAGGCGTGACAGATCGTTCGGCCTGAATATTCACTCTCGCTTCGATGAACAGACCGAAATTCAATCAGAGTCTGTCCAGGTCTTGGCCGACCTTGGCCTCGGCGACCACCTCGCCCACTTGACCAACTCATTGTCGCGCGGGGACAAGCGACGGCTTGAGCTAGCAATGTGCCTCGTCCAACATCCTAAGTTGCTGTTGCTCGATGAGCCGACGGCCGGCATGGCGCGAGCCGACACCAATGCCACGATCGAGTTGCTCAAACGTATCAAGGCGACGGGGATCACAATCGTAATTATCGAACACGATATGCATGTTGTTTTTTCCTTGGCTGACCGCATCACCGTCCTGGCCGGCGGCACAATAATTGCCCAAGGCACGCCAGACGAAATCAAAGGCAATCCCAAAGTCGTCGAGGCCTATTTGGGGGAGGAGACGGTATGAGCGTAGAGACGTTGGAGCATCCGGCGCAGGTACCGAGCAAAGGATCAGAGACCTTTTTCTGCTGTGAGGGCCTCAACGCCTATTATGGCGACAGTTATATCGTCCAGAATGTTTCGTTTGAACTCGGTGAAGGCCAAATTCTGGCGCTCCTCGGCCGCAACGGGGCCGGAAAGACCTCGACGCTCAGAGCCCTTGCAAGAGCGACCACTCCGGAACTACGCAGTGGCCTGATCCATTTGGACGGCGAGGCCCTACACAACAAACCCAACTACCACGCGGCGCGCGCTGGAGTGCAACTCGTGCAAGAGGACCGACGTATCATCCCCGGCCTTACGGTAGAGGAGAACATACAGCTGGCGCAAATCTCCGGCGATAAGGGATGGACTTTCGAACAGATTTGCGAGCTTTTTCCGCGCCTCGCCGAGCGGCGCAGGCAAGAAGGGACGACGATGTCGGGTGGCGAGCAGCAAATGTTGGCGATCGGCCGAGCGCTGGCCCGCGATGTCAAACTTCTCCTGCTTGATGAACCGTACGAAGGTCTTGCGCCTGTCGTTCGCCAGGATATCGCCAAGGCTCTTCTCGAAGTTCGGAAATCGGGCATCACCAGCATCATTGTCGAACAGAATGCGGTCGCAGCGCTCTTGCTCTCCGATCGTGCCGTGATTCTTGATACTGGTGAGGTCGTCTATGACGGATCCGCCGAGGAGGTGCTGGATGACGAGGATCTTCGGCACAAGTATTTGGCGATCTAGGCATCCCTGGTCCACTGCGGGCGCTGCCGATCTTGGACGTTGAGGTTGTTTCGAGCTTCATGGCTCGGCACGGCACAAATCGTCGTTCGCTGAGATGCGGGCGCGCAATGCGAATTTGACTATCTCCGACCTGTCGCATCCCTCGGGCCGACACGCATATATACGAAAGGACAGCTCGATGACAGAGAACATCTACGCCAACCGCATCAAATTTCTTGCGGACGACCAGGTGATGGAGGTCGACTTTTCCGAAATTACGTTTGACGTTTCCAAGTCGGTCAACGAGTTCTATGACGAGATCGATCGGCGTATCGAGGCGACGGGGCAGAAATGGTTCTTTCTCGTCAAATATCTCAACTGCCGCATCATGACCGAGGCTTGGATCGCCTTTGCATATCGGGGCAAGAAATTGAACCTGGCTTACTCGCTGGGCACCGCGCGATATGCCGCGAGTGAGGATACAAGCGAAGCAATTCTCGAAAGATCGAAGGAAGAGCAATTCGATCCCAACTTGTTTTCAACACGTGGCGCTGCGCTGACCCACTTGCGAGCGTTGCGCAGCGAAATCCGGGCCGCGGACTACCAGACGGCCATCACCAAGGAAAGTGAGCCGCCCGGCAAGTCTGTCGATGAAAGGATCACCTTCCATTCGGATCTGGAGATCATGGAAGTCGATTTCAGCAATTGTGTCTTTGCAACAAGTGCGGACGTGAATGCGTTCTACGATACCATCGGGGCCAAGATCGCGGAGACGAACCGCGACTGGTACTTTATGGTCAATTACGAGAACACCGAAATCCTGCCCGATGCCTGGTACCGTTGGACAGTGTGTAGCAAGCGACTGAACACCGCCCACTCATTAGGTACCGTTCGCTTTAGCGCGCATGAGGCAACCAAAGAAGCGATTGAGAACAGAGCGCGAGCACATGCCGCAGACTCGAACTTGGTGTCATCAAGAGACGAGGCGCTCGCATTAATCGCAGAAACGCGCAAGGCGGCTGCGTCATAGCGTCGGCGACAGAAACCGAAAAGTTCCGAAACCAAGCCGCGTTAGCTTCAAGAGAGGCTAATGCGACGCGGCATTCTCCATCCCCTCGCCTCTGCTACCAGCCATGGTGAATCGAGACACTTCGCGGCCGCCACCGGGATACAGCTTCGCGTCCTTGTAGGCCACGCCGTCATCGGTCACCAATCGGCCCCACGACAGACTCGATATACGAGGACTCGAAATTTCGGTGCCCATGGTCTGGATCCCTTGGTCTGAAACCGAGCCAGCCTATCAGATCGGCGGGACGGTAACGAATCGGACCTAGATTCCACGATTGCGCCCTCTTGCGCGGAGGGCCGGATTTGGCGAGAGTCGACCCTCG
>JAAEOH010000109.1 GCA_024244645.1 Hyphomicrobiales bacterium | reverse complement strand
GGCTGATCAGCTTCATGAGCTATGATCTGGGATATATCGATCTGGAGCAAAAAACACTGCAAACTATCGACAACCCGTTCGGCACGAGGTTGTCACCTATGTCTTAGGTACAATCTGTTACCTATGTCTCCGGGCCGGACCGCCGGGAAATTGGTGGAGCCAAGGGGAGTCGAACCCCTGACCTCTTGCATGCCATGCAAGCGCTCTCCCAACTGAGCTATGGCCCCAATTGCCGGTTTCACGGCGGCTGCGGTTTGGGCAGCCAGTGCGGCTATCTAAAGCCGCTTCCTGCCGATATCAAGGCGAAAATGCCGGGTCGCGGTCATTTTTTGCCGTCGGCGGATTTGCGTGCCTCGAAAGGCAACGACGTTGCAAATCAGGTTTCTTCTTTGTCTTCGTTAACGGCGATGATATCGCTCACGTCGTCATCATCGTCGTCGTCGGTTTCCAGGAACGTGTCGTCATCGTCATCGCCGAGATCGACATCGTCGTCATCGTCGCCGTCCGGGATGGTTTCGCCGGTATCTGCCGCTTCCTTGTCGGCGTCCTCCAGAGAAACGATTTCCACATCCGCAGTTTCTTTTTCTGGCTCTGCTTCTGCAGCCTGGGGCTTCGGTTCAGGCGCCTTCTTTACCTCGGGTTCCGGTTCGCCGCCTTCGAAAAAGGTCAGCGGATAGGTCTGTCCGGTATAGGGCGAAACGATCGGGTCGCGATTAAGGTCATAGAATTTGCGACCCGTTTCAGGACAGACGCGCTTGGTTCCGAGTTCAGGCTTTGACACTTCGAGGGCCTCTTGGTTGTTCATGTCGCCGGTGCTGCATATTGCGTGAATTCAGCCGGCCGGCCGCGCTCATTTCATCGTATTCACGACCGTCGACTGCCAGTCATTCAAAGCCGGCAACACTGCGCAGCCGGGAAATTTGTTGTGTCGGACCCCATACCCATCTTGGCGGCTTCTGTCAAAGCCTATCTGCGCAAAAATCGCTCCAGTCAAATGTTCCCGTATGAACAAGATACGCTCTAGGGTGATGACGGCCAATTTTCCCTGTGCTAGACGAAGCGCAATACTTGGCCTGCGCTCTTCTCGGGCCGCAAATTCGGCCGATTTATGCAGGAATACAAATGCAGATAACCCATGGCGCTCTCCTGAAGCCGGCAGCCGCGCACAAATCCGAAAACCTGTCGGGCACAATCCGTATCCCGGGTGACAAGTCGATCTCGCACCGGTCCTTCATGTTCGGCGGTCTTGCCAGCGGCCAGACCCGTATCACCGGTCTTCTGGAAGGCGAAGACGTGCTCGCCACCGGCATGGCGATGCAGGCCATGGGCGCCCATATCCGCAAAGAACAGGACACCTGGATCATCGACGGCGTCGGCAATGGCTGCCTGCTTGAGCCGGAAGCTTCGCTCGATTTCGGTAATGCCGGAACCGGTGTGCGCCTGACCATCGGCCTTGTTGGAACCTATGCATTCACCGCCACTTTCACCGGTGACGCCTCGCTGTCCAAACGTCCCATGGGCCGGGTTCTCGATCCGCTGCGGCTGATGGGCGTGCAGGTCACTGCGCAGGAGGGCGACCGGCTTCCGGTGACCCTGCGCGGCCCGCGTATTGCCAACCCGATATCCTACCGCGTGCCGATGGCTTCTGCGCAGGTCAAATCTGCCGTGCTGCTCGCCGGGCTCAACGCGCCCGGCACGACCACTGTCATCGAAGAAGTGATGACACGCGACCACACGGAAAAAATGCTCGCCGGATTTGGCGCCCAGCTGTCGGTGGAAACCGATAATGATGGCGTGCGCACCATCGCGCTTCAGGGCCAGGGCAAGCTGACCGGCCAGGAGATCGACGTACCGGGCGATCCGTCCTCGACTGCATTTCCGTTGGTCGCGGCGCTGCTTGTGCCGGGATCCGATATCACAATCGAAAATGTTCTGGTGAATCCGACGCGCACAGGCCTTGTCACCACGCTGCTTGAAATGGGCGCCGACATTCAAATCACCAATCTCCGGCTCGCCGGCGGCGAGGATGTCGCCGACCTGGTTGTCCGTCATTCGGAGCTCAAGGGCGTTTCCGTGCCGCCTGAGCGGGCGCCGTCCATGATCGATGAATATCCGGCGCTTGCCGTGGCCGCCGCCTTTGCCCAGGGCGAAACGGTCATGCAGGGGCTTGAAGAGCTGCGCGTCAAGGAATCGGACCGCCTGTCCGCCGTTGCCGAAGGGCTCAAGCTCAATGGCGTCGATTGCGATGAGGGCAAGGCATCGCTCAGCGTGCGCGGCGTACCGGGCGGCAAGGGTCTCGGCGCGGTCTCCGAAGGAGCAGCTGTCAAGACCCATCTCGATCATCGCATCGCGATGTCCTTTCTTGTCATGGGGCTAGCATCCGAACGCTCCATAACGGTGGACGATGCCTCCATCATCGCCACCAGCTTTCCGGAATTCATGGATATGATGGCCGGCTTTGGCGCCCGCATCACATCGAAACAGGAAGCGGCCTGAAGATGGGCTTTGCCGTCGCCATCGATGGCCCGGCCGCGTCTGGCAAGGGCACTCTTGCGCGCCGCATTGCCGATACCTACGGCTTCCACCATCTCGATACCGGACTGACCTACCGGGCGGTTGCAAACGCGCTTCTGGATGCCGGCGCACCGCTCGATGACGAAGAGCAGGCTGCAGCGGTCGCCGCATCGCTCGACTTTGCGGATCTGGACCGGTCGGTCCTGTCGGCCCACAAGATCGGTGAGGCCGCATCAATGGTTGCCGTTATGCCGGCCGTGCGCGCTGCGCTTGTCGATGCGCAAAGGCGCTTTGCAGCGCGCGAACCCGGAGCCGTTCTCGACGGCCGCGATATCGGCACCGTGGTCTGCCCCGATGCGCCGGTGAAGCTCTTCGTCACGGCATCACCCGACATCCGTGCGCACCGCCGATTTGCCGAAATTGAAGCGGCGGGAAACGCCACCTCCTATGATGTGGTTCTGGACGATCTGAAGAAACGCGACGCCCGCGACATGCGGCGCGCCGACTCTCCTTTGCGTCCTTCTGAAGATGCCCACTTGCTAGATACGAGTGAAATGGATATAGAAGCGGCGTTCCTGGCTGCCAAACGGCTGATTGATGCTGCCTATGGCGCCGGAAACAAGACTTGAACCACCGCTTTCGATGCGGCCCACGCGCCGACCATGGCAGCCATTGGAACCTGCCGGACCGTATCGAATGTGAACGCAACACCAACCGCCGGCGCTTTATGTCCGTCCGTAGAGACATTCCGGCACGGACCATTCAGGAGTTTTTATGTCTGCACAATCGTCAATGGAGGACTTCGCGTCCCTCCTAGAGGAATCCTTTGCCACTCAGGATCTTGCCGAAGGCTATGTCGCCAAGGGCATCATCACCGCCATCGAAAAGGACGTCGCGATCGTCGACGTCGGCCTCAAGGTCGAGGGCCGCGTTCCGCTGAAGGAATTCGGCGCCAAGTCGAAAGACGGCACGATGAAGCCGGGTGACGAAGTCGAGGTCTATGTCGAGCGTATCGAAAACGCGCTCGGTGAAGCCGTTCTGTCGCGCGAGAAGGCTCGCCGCGAAGAAAGCTGGGTCCGCCTCGAAGCCAAGTTCGAAGCCAATGAGCGCGTTGAAGGCGTCATCTTCAATCAGGTCAAGGGCGGCTTTACTGTCGATCTTGACGGCGCCGTCGCCTTCCTGCCGCGTTCGCAGGTCGACATCCGTCCGATCCGCGACGTCACCCCGCTGATGCACAATCCGCAGCCCTTCGAAATCCTCAAGATGGACAAGCGTCGCGGCAACATCGTTGTCTCGCGCCGTACCGTTCTTGAAGAAAGCCGCGCGGAACAGCGTTCCGAAATCGTCCAGAACCTTGAAGAGGGTCAGGTCGTTGAGGGCGTCGTCAAGAACATCACCGACTACGGTGCGTTCGTCGATCTCGGCGGCATTGACGGCCTGCTGCACGTTACCGACATGGCATGGCGCCGCGTCAACCACCCGACGGAAATCCTGTCGATCGGCCAGACCGTCAAGGTCCAGATCATCCGCATCAATCAGGATACCCACCGTATCTCGCTCGGCATGAAGCAGCTCGAGGACGATCCGTGGGATGGCATTGGCGTGAAATATCCGGAAGGCAAGAAGATCACCGGCACGGTCACCAACATCACCGACTATGGTGCATTTGTTGAGCTGGAGCCGGGCATTGAAGGCCTGATCCACATTTCGGAAATGTCCTGGACCAAGAAGAACGTCCATCCGGGCAAGATCCTGTCGACAACCCAGGAAGTCGAAGTGGTTGTTCTGGAAGTCGATCCGAGCAAGCGCCGCATTTCGCTTGGCCTGAAGCAGACCCTCGACAATCCGTGGGAAGTCTTCGCGCAGAGCAATTCGGTCGGCACCGAAGTCGAAGGCGAGGTCAAGAACAAGACCGAATTCGGTCTGTTCATCGGTCTGGACGGCGACGTGGACGGCATGGTTCACCTTTCCGACCTCGACTGGAACCGCCCCGGCGAACAGGTCATCGAGGAATACAACAAGGGCGACATGGTCAAGGCCGTCGTTCTCGATGTTGACGTCGACAAGGAACGCATCTCGCTCGGCATCAAGCAGCTTGGCAAGGACAGCGTTGGCGAAGCGGCGACCTCCGGCGGCCTGCGCAAGAATGCCGTTGTTTCCGCCCAGGTCACTGCGGTCAACGATGGCGGTATCGAGGTCAAGCTGGTCGATCACGAGGATGTCTCGGCGTTCATTCGACGCTCGGATCTTTCCCGCGACCGCGACGAGCAGCGCCCCGAGCGTTTCTCTGTCGGACAAACCCTCGATGCGCGCGTCACGAACTTCTCCAAGAAGGACCGCAAGATCACGCTGTCGATCAAGGCTCTGGAAATCGCCGAGGAAAAGCAGGCCGTTGCCCAGTTCGGTTCGTCCGACAGCGGCGCGTCGCTTGGCGACATTCTCGGTGCCGCTCTGAAAAAGCAGAACGACGACGACTAGGCCGAAACCGGCATATTCAAACACCGACCCGCGGCGGAAACGCCGCGGGTTTTCTATTGCGTTCTAACTTGCATGCCTGAACGATCTTTCGATTGCCCCGGCCATTGCCGCGCTGATACCCTCATCAAGGTTTTTTCCGAATTCGATGACGAGTTTTGATGCCGGCACCGGGCCGAAGCCGTTATCCTGCGGCAGGACCGCCAGATTGTCGCCCAGCGATGACAACCCGAGAACACCCACCGCAATGCCCGCCTCGATGGCCGCGGCGACGCCCGTCACGCTCTCGCTCGAATAGACCACGCGGTATGAACGGTTAGCCTTGTTGAGAGATGTCAGCGCCGCATCACGCCACCAGCAGGCCCGGTCGAAAAGCGCGATGGGAAGCGGTTCGCGATCCAGAAGATCATGAATGCGGGAGCTGGCCCAGGCCAGCGGTTCCTCACGCAAGAGAACCATGCCGGTGCCGACCCTCTCGACCTCATGCACGGCGATATCGAGCCCGTCCGACACCAGCAGCTCCGAAAAACCGGTGCTGAGGGCGCAATGGACGGTGAGTTCGACCTTCGGATGCTCGCGGGCAAAATCGGCAATGATGCGGGACAGTGTCTCCTTGCTGTGATCATCCGGAATGCCGATGCGCAGTGAGCCCTCCAGCCCGTGACCTGTGAGCTCGGCCCTCGTCCGGTCGAGCACGAGCACAACCTGCCGCGCAGCCGGCTCGAGTTTTTCCCCCAGCAGTGTCAGGCTGACGCCGCGTCCGTGCCGCTCGAACACCGGTGCGCCCAGCAGCTCCTCCAGCTTTTTGATCTGAACGCTCGCAGCCGATTGCGAGCGATGGATCCGTGCGGCTCCCGCCAGGAAGCTGCCGCCATCGGCGATGGCCAGAAATGTGCGCAGGAGATCGGAATCGAGGTTTTTCATTGCCAAGCTATGTACAAAACAAATAACTGAGTTCCATTATATTCGTGTTTCAAAATTCATGCTAGCGCGCATATTGAGGCCTGTGCGAAGGAGTGCGGCATGTCGGACATCGCCGAAACGCAAAGAGGCAATGGATTAATAAGGATGGTGGCGGTGCTCGCCGCCGCCGGGTTTCTTGCGGCACTGATCTGGTGGCCCGTCGCGCTCGCGCAAACGGTCGAATTTGTGCTCTACAGCCTTGTCGACGTCTCCCCGCTCGTCATCCCGGGCATCGTTCTGGCTGCCTGGGTCAGCGCCAGCGGAGCAGGGGACCGGATTGCAGAGGCATTCAATGGGCGGATATTTCGAACCGTTTTCCTCGCATCGGCGATCGGCGCGGTAACGCCGGTCTGCGGCGTCACCGTTCTGCCGCTCATGGCCGGGTTGTTGATGGCCGGTGTGCCACTTGCACCGGTCATGGCCTTTTGGTTGTCATATCCCGTGACCGACCCGGCCATGCTGGCGACAACGGCGGCAACACTTGGTGTTGTTTTTGCAATCGGCAAGACGCTTGCTGCTTTCGGGCTGGGTTTGCTGGGCGGGTTTGCCACGGCATTTGCCGCGCCGCGTCGCTGGGTCACCGATCCGCTGCGCAACAATGCGATTGTCAGGAAATGTGCGTCGGATTGCGGCAGCGACGGATACGATCTGGCGGTCTGGGCGTCACCGGCGCGCCGCTCGCGGTTCCGCAGGGAATTCATCGCGACCGCGCGTCTCGTGCTGATCTGTCTCATCCCCGCCTTTGCCGCCGAGCATATGCTGAACGGGCTGCTGAAACCGGAAGCCCTTTCCGCCTATGTCGGATCCGAAGTGTGGTGGGCGGTCCCGTTTGCGGTCTTTGTTGATGCGCCCGCCTATGTCGATGGCTATGCCGCTTTGCCTTTGACCCGCGCCCTGATCGATCACGGCATGTCGCAGGGTGCCGCGATGGCCTTCCTTGTTTCGGGCAGCGTTGTCAGCATCTGGGGCGCCCTGGCGATATTTCCCGTGCTGCGGCTGAAGCCGTTCATGCTCTATCTCGTCCTGGCAGTGTCGGGATCCTTGATATCCGGCTGGATATTCGACCTGTTTGTTTAGCAGAAAGAACTGCAGCACGTTTTGCTCTCTGCATGGCGATGATAGGGTCGAAGTCGGTATGTTTCTTCAAGTGGATAATCTCAACGCGCTCTCATGGCAGTAAAGGCACCGACATTTTCCGGATTACGTGGCGGTCTGCAGACCGGCGCCGGCATACTGGATGCCGAAATCCTCGCCGAGATGGCGGCCTCCATCGGTCGCTGCGGCCGGGCGCTGGAAGCTGCGCTCGACACCTTGAAAGCCCATGATGAAGCCCATCACGCTGTGCCGAATGATGCTGCGCGCGCGGTGTTGGTGCAGGCCGCGGCCGGCAGGGCCTGGGCGTTGTTCGTGCAGTATGAACTGGCCGGACTTTCTACGCAGAAGCACCTCGTCAAGCGCTATGGTATTCCTGGAGAAGTACTTGTGCGCATCGGTATTCGTTAGGGATACCCGACAGTCTGCACGGTATAAACAGGTATAATTGGCGGTCGGCTTTGCCCGTGATACGCTTCTCGACTTGCGGCGCAAGAATTGAACAGGAGCGGTCATGGAGTATTACGATCTTGGAACATATCATCGCGAAATAACCACGACGTCATCCGACGCGCAGCAATGGTTTGATCGCGGCCTCTTGTGGACATATGCATACAATCACGAGGAAGCGATTACCTGCTTTCGCAAGGCTCTCGAGCACGACCACGAATGCGCCATGGCCCATTGGGGCATCGCCTATGCAATCGGACCGAACTACAACAAGCCGTGGGAAGCCTTTGAGCCGGAAGAACAGCCCGAGGCGCTCGCCATCGCACGTGATGCTGTCCAGGCGGCCGGCGAACTGGCGCTGCAATCGAAGCCGGCTGAGCGCGCCCTCATAAAGGCGATCCGAGTTCGCTATCCGAAAACTGCCGAGATCGAGGATTTCTCGCCCTTCAACGATGCCTACGCCGATGAAATGCGTCTGGTACATGGATCGTTTCCTGGCGATCCGGATCTGGCGGCCCTGTTTGCCGAAGCGATCATGAACCGCACGCCGTGGCAATTGTGGGATTTGCAGACGGGTGCGCCGGCCAAGGGCGCGGACACGATGGAAGCCATCCGGGTGCTTGAAAACGCTTTCGACACAATCGACGGTGCCTGGCAGCATGCCGGCCTGCTCCACATGTACATCCATCTTATGGAAATGTCGCCGCATCCCGAACGCGCATTGCGACAGGGCGACCATCTGGCAACCCTTGTTCCGCATGCCGGTCACCTCATCCACATGCCGACGCATATCGATGTTCTGTGCGCGGAGTATGAGAACGTCGTTTCGCGCAACGGCGCGGCGATTGAAGCCGACAAGATCTATCTTCAGCGCGACGGCGCTGACAATTTTTATACGCTCTATCGCTGCCACAATTATCATTTCAAGATCTACGGCGCGATGTTCCTCGGCCAGGCGAGAACGGCGCTGCGGACGGCTGATGAGCTGGTCGGCAATCTGCCGGAGGATATTGTGCGGCCGCTGGCGGACTGGTTCGAGGGCTTTGTGCCGATGAAGCAGCACGTGCTTGTGCGCTTCGGGCTTTGGGATGCGATCCTGACGCAGTCGATGCCTGAAGACCGGGAGCTGTTTTCCGTCACCACCGCGATGATGCACTACGCCCGCACAGTTGCACTGTCGAACACGGATCAGATCAGTGCCGCCGAGAACGAGCGCGATCTCTTTCTCGCTGCGCGCGATCTGGTGCCCGGGTCCCGCATGCTCTTCAACAACACCTGCCTCGACATTCTGGCGGTCGGTGAACAGATGCTGCTTGGAGAGCTGGAATATCGCAAGGGCAACCACGAAGTGGCATTCGACCATCTGCGCAAATCCGTCGAGATCGACGATGCGCTGCCCTATGACGGGCCCTGGGGCTGGATGCAGCCCACTCGCCATGCGCTTGGCGCTTTGCTTCTCGAACAGGGCCATATGGAAGAGGCTGAGGCGGTCTATCGCGCCGATCTCGGGCTTGATGCGACGCTTGCCCGCGCCTGCCAGCACCCCAACAATGTGTGGAGCCTGCACGGCCTTCACGAGTGCCTGACCCGTCGCGGCGAAACGGTCGAACTGCTTCACGTCAAGCTGCAGCTCGACAAGGCGCAGGCGCGCGCCGAGGTGCCCGTACACGCATCCTGTTTCTGTCGCAGGCGTGCCGCTGCATGATCGCGGCTACTTGTTTGCGGGATCAGACAAACCTGTCTGCCTGAATGAATCGGGCGGTAAAAACTGACATTCAGCTCTTATTGCCGCCTTTGAATTCCACGTGCAGTTCATCCAGCACGCGTCGGGTGAATGCACCGATGGCGGCATATTCCGCCTCGGTCAGATTGGCGAGCGATACGCGCGCCGAAGCATCGACAACTTCAAATCCCTTGCCAGGCAAAAGTACCACGCCGGTTTCCCGGGCCAGCCGGAACAGAAAATCGGTGCCCCTTTCGCCGTCGGCAAACCAGGCTGCGAATTCGGCGCCATAGAGCTGTGCGCCCAGCTTTTGCAGGTCGATCAGATCGTAATAGTTGACGTCGTTCGGGCCTGATTTCGGTTCGACGCCGATATGCTGGCACAGCGTCCTGTAGCGGTGCCGGATAAGGTGCTTTGCCGCATCCTTGTAGCTGCTGTTGATGTCCATCAGCCCGTTGAGAGCAAACAGCGTCATCTGCAACTGCTGCGGCAGCGACAGGCCGGCCGTATGGTTGAGCGCAACCGCGCGGCTATCGGCAACGAGCCTGTCTATGAAGAGCAAACCGGCTATATCCGTTGTCAGCGACGAATAGCGCTTATCGAGACTTTTCCTCGTCTTCGGCGGAAGTTTGGCGATTGCGTCATCGATGACATTGTCCTCATGCAGACCGATGACGCCCAGCCGCCAGCCCGTGGCTCCGAAATATTTGGAGAAGGAATAGACGCAGAGCGTGTTGTACGGGCACGTCGCGAACAGCGAAACGAAATCATCGGCAAAGGTGCCGTAGACATCGTCGGTGACGACGATCAGGTCCCGGCGCTTGGTGTTGATGAGATCGGCGAGCTGTTTGAGGCAAGCGTCCGACAGCTTGTAGGACGGCGGATTGCTCGGATTGACGACACACAGCACCTTGATGGATGGGTCTTCCAGTTTCTTGATTTCCGAAGCGGGAAACTGCCAGTCACTGTCCTCGTCCATGCGGATATCGACAATCTCCATGGCGTATTCCGGCAGTGGCGGGATTTCCAGGTAGGGTGAAAAGATCGGCGTTCCGAGCGCCACCTTGTCGCCGGGCGAGATCAATCCGTTGCTTTTCAGGCTCTGGAAGATATAGGCCATCGCCGCCGTGCCGCCTTCCGTTGCAAACAGCGAATATTTGCCGCTATGCGGCAGCGGACCGAACATTTCCTGCCCCAGATAAGCACCGACGATCTCCTCGGCATGGGTCAGCATGCGTGGCGGCACAGGATAGTTGCAGCCGAGAAACGCCCCGACAATTTCGAACAGGAAATCTTCCCGCTGCAGATCCAGCTGATCGCGGATATAGGAAATGGCGGCGCGCAGAAAGGTGATGCCCTCATCATTGGCAAACTGACCGGCATAGGCTTCGAACCGCTCGACCATGCCGTCTCTTTCCGGCAGGCCGCCAAATCCGCTGTTGAGATAGGAATAGGCGCGCTCTGCCTCCTGGATTGCGAATTCGCCGAGACGCAGGAATGCCCGCCGCGGCTGTGTCGCCAGAAAGTTTGGATTGCCCCGGCCGGCATTGAGCATGACCTTTTGCGATTCCGACGTGGCAACCGATATCAGCCGGTCCTTCAACTCAAATGGGCTGAGTTTGGCAAATTCACTGAAGTCTTCGTCCTGCATGACTTTACTCACTTTATGGAGACGGATTTTTTGTGATGATCCCGACAATCAGGGGTCCCCAGATTGTCAGGAAGACGTTGGCGACTGCATAACACACGGTGAAGGAGACTACCGGCGTTGCGTTTCCAGCCTTGGCCAGCAATGCGGCAAATCCGGGATTGGCGCTGCGGCCGCCGACAACGCATCCGAGGGCCTCGATCGGATTGCGGATGCGAAGCACGTAATAGGAAAAATAGAATGTGATGATCTGCGGAATGATCGTCACGCCGACACCGAGGAAAAATAGTGTCAGCCCGTATTGCTGCATTGTCTTGATCGCCTGCGGGCCCGCCGATATGCCGACGATGGCGACGAAGACCGCAAGGCCGAAATCGCGCAGAAAATTCGACGCGCCGGTCGGCACCGCGGCAAATTGCGGATGGGTACTGCGCAGCCAGCCGAAGAGCAGTCCCGACAGCAGGCATCCGCCACCGGTTCCGATGGTCACCGGAATGCCCGCCACCTTGAATTCGATCAGCCCCAGAAGCATGCCGAGCACCATGCCGAGGCCGAAGAAGACAAAATCCGTGACCGCTGCGGCGGTGATCTTGTAGCCGAGAAGAGATTGTACGCGGTTGAGATCCTTTGGCGCACCGGTAAACAGCAGTTCGTCGCCCTTGTGCAGCTCGAGCCCCGACAGCATGGGCAGATCGCGGCCCATCCGTTTGACGGCAACGAGATAGACACCGTGCCGGGTCTGCACATTGAGTTCGTCATGCATTGCGCCGATCGTCTTGCCGATGAATTGCGGGCGCGTCAGGATGATTTCCCGGTGCTCTTCCACCAGCTGGAAACTTTCCGGCGCCGCCGTTTCCTGACCGAAATAGGATGCCGTGTCACGCAGCACCTCGACCCGGCCTGTCACAGCAACACTGTCGCCGGCTTTCAGCACTGTGTCGTCGCTGACCGCCATGGATTGACCGTCCCGCAAAATCTCTTCCACCGAGGCGTCCGACAGATCCCCGTCGATATCGATGGCGGTCTTGCCACTGGCATTGCTGTCGGCCGCAACGCTATAGACCCGCGTTACGACCTTGCGGATCGCGTTGAACTGGCCCGGCTCCAGCTCGGCCCTTCCACCCGACATCTCCTTGGCAAGCTTGATCGCTTCCTGGCGGATATCCCACTTCATCACCATTGGTAAAAACCAGGTCACGACGATGATCGGCCCGAGATTGCCGAAGATGTAGCAGACCGCGTAGCCGACTGCGACATTGGTCTGCATGACCTTGATCTGTTCGGCGGACACGCCGAGTTTGGCGATTGCATCGCCGGCCGTTCCGATGATCGCCGACTGTGTGAGGCCGCCGGCTGCGAGCCCGGCGGCGGTGCCGCGGTCGAGATCGAAGGTCCAGGCGCTGATGAGGACGCAGATCAGACCGACCAGGCACATGACAAAGGCCGACACCAGCTGATTGAGCGACCGGCGGTTGATCGATCGAAAGAATTGCGGACCGCCCTGATAGCCGACCGCATAGATGAACAATGCGAAGAAGATCGACTTCATGGCCGTGTCGAGGTGGATTCCCAATTGTCCGATCAGAACGCCGACGAGCAGTGACCCGGCGACGCCGCCCAGCACGAATTGGCCGATCGTCAGCTTGCCGACAACATAGCCGAGGCAAACCGTCACAAAGACCGCCAGCAAAGGCGCCGCATCGAAAATCCTGTCGAGTAAATCCACCATCGCCGATCCCCGTTTACCTTGGGCAGTCATGCCCCCGAGCAGTCTGCACCAGGTGGCTTCTTGCGCACAAGGCGCGAATACTGAAACAATGCAACCTTGTTGTCATTGCTTGATTTATTCACAGCAGAGGTTGCCTATGGGATGAATTTGCCACCCATTCATTTCACAGCTGTGATGATGTGAGCCTGGATTTTGGCCGAAACCGGACCGTTGCCAAACCGCTCAGAGATGGCCTTTGCTGCACGGTCGGTGACATGATCCAAAAGGCTGGCATCGCGGGTTTCGATTTCGTTTCGCAATGGTGTGCCGTGGCAATATGCGACAGCTGGATGCCTCGGCGACGGCGCGCTGCTGACCAGTTCCTTCGTTTCAACCGAAATATCTGAGAAGCCAGCCGCATTCAGATCGCGTCTGATCACCCCCTGATCATGATATCCATGTGGCGTTCGGGCTAGAAAGCGGGGTGGATCATCAGGAAATATCTTGGCCGCTGCTTCAGTGACGACATCAGCGAATTCGTTTGCTCCAATATGATCCCAGACATTGAAAATGTATTGTCCACCTGGTCTGAGGACGCGATAAGCTTCAGCATATCCTTTGACCCGGTCTGGATAGAACATGACACCATACTGACAAACAACTGCCTCGAACGAGTCGCTTTCGAAAGGCAGATCAAGTGCATCGGCCTGCCGCCATTCAATACGATCGTCATTTCCCTGCTTGCCAGCCGCATGATCGAGCATCGGTTGATTGAGATCGGTTACGACGTACCGGGAATTCGCTCCGAGGCGACTGGCAAGTGCCCGTGGTACTACTCCGCTCCCAGCGGCGGTTTCCAGAACCGCATATGGCGCCAACGCTGCCACACGTTCTGCCAGGTCATTTGCATAGGCATCAAAAATCAACGGCACCAGATAGGTGTCATAGAACTCTGGAATTGACCCTGTAAATTCTTTGTCACTTGCGGTCATTCAACGCCTCCCGATCTAAGGATCGGTTGACTATGACCTACCCTTGCAAATAGAGAGCCAGCTTAGCGATGAACTGGAAGGGCGACAAGCTTGTCACGTGCGGGGACCTCCGTAATTTGCAGCATTATCCATTACCGCCGTCGCCATTCCTTTGATCTCGATTAACGTGAACTGGCTCTGTTAGTGCGCGCTGGTCGTGGGCAACGCATAAACCTTTGCAGCTTAAATAGATGGATCAATCGGCATCAGAGCAGTAACGTTGGGCATCTGTTCTTGATGGAGACGTATTTCCGCAGTGCCGATGGACCTGGTGACGCAAGACGAAGGCATCAAGCGCCTGCCCGAGGGGCTGCACCGCATTTGCACGGCGGAAGCAACCCTTACGCGCCTCGTCCCGGCAAAGCGCGCCTTCGGCATTACGCGGCTGGCCGATGTCACCGGGCTCGATCATGTCGGGCTTCCGGTGTTCCTGGCAACCCGCCCGAATGCACGTTCGGTGGCGGTGTCGCAGGGCAAGGGGATGAGCCGTGCGCAGGCCAAGGCATCGGCGCTGATGGAGGCGATCGAGATTTGGCATGCCGAGCATTTTGACCAGCCCATGCACTTTGCCAGTTGCCGCGAACTTTCGGGCAGTCATCCCCTGATCGATGTGGCCCGGTTGCCGAAAATCGCCGACAGCCGGTTGACCGATTCCCTGCGCATGCTGTGGGCAAGGGCCGTCGATCTGATGAGCGGCGAGCCCGTGCTGGTTCCCTTCGAGATGGTGCACGCCGACTACACCCATCCCGTACAGCCGGGCCATGGCTGTTTTCCGGCCAGCACAAACGGTCTCGCATCCGGCAATCACCCGCTTGAGGCGGTCTGCCACGGCATCTGCGAGGTCGTCGAGCGCGACGCGCTGGCCATCTGGCATCACGCATCGCCGGACCAGCGGCGGTCCCGCGGGCTGGACGTCGCGACGGTCGATGATCCGCAGGCGCTTGCGGCCATGCGAAAATTCGACGCGGCCGGCCTCTCGGTGGGGATCTGGGACATCACCACGGATGTGGGCGTTGCCACCTTTTTGTGCACGGTCAGGCAGGCCGGTGACCCGGACGGCCACATCGGCCTGGGTTCCGGCACCCATCTCGACCGCGGCGTAGCGCTTCGCCGCGCCCTGACGGAAGCGGCGCAGACGCGTCTCAACTACATCAGCGGTTCGCGCGACGATCTGATGCTTGCCGAATACAGCGCCGGCGGGCGGAGCGAAAAGAACCGCGCGGTCGAAGACATGATGTCGGAAAATCCCGGACTGCGGAGGTTCGACGCGGCGCCGTCGTGGCGAAACGAGACGCTGAGGGCCGATCTCGACGGCCTTCTGGACGGCTTGAAGCGCGCCGGTATTGATCAGGTCGCCGCGGTCGATATGAGCCGGCCGGATCACAAGATTCCGGTGGTTCGCATCATTATTCCGGGTCTCGAGGCCCCGCATGACGACATCACCTATGTCGCCGGCGCGCGCGCCGGCCAGGGGTATGCAGGGGTTGCGCGATGAAAATTGTCTTTGCCGGACCGTCCCTGGCCGGGGAGCCGCTACAGGACCAACACGACCTCGAACTGCGTCCCCCCGTCAAGCAGGGTGACCTCTATCTCGCGACATTGGATCGCCCGTCGGCAATCGGCATCATTGACGGCGTTTTCGACGGTGTCCCGTCGGTCTGGCACAAGGAAATCCTCTGGGCGCTGGCGCACGGCATTCCCGTCTATGGAAGTTCCAGCATGGGCGCGCTTCGGGCCGCCGAACTCGACAGCTTCGGCATGATCGGCGTCGGTACGATCTACCAGGCCTATCGCGATGGCGTATTTGAGGATGACGACGAGGTCGCGCTGCAGCACGGGCCGGCCGAAATGGGCTATGCGCCGCTAACGCTGCCGATGGTCAATGTCCGGGCCACCGTCGCGGAGGCGGTGAGCGCTGACATTTTGCGTAGGGACGAGGGCGATGCTGTGACCGCCGCTGCAAAGGCGATATTTTTCAAGCGGCGGACCTGGGACGCCGTATTCGCTTCGCCGGCCGCGCCTGCGAAAAAGGCAGCCGGCGATGCAGATCGGTTCGACTGGCTGGAAAACAATACTGTCGATCAGAAAAAACGCGATGCCCTGTCGTTGCTGGAGCAACTCGGCAACCCGGCGATCGCTGACGCCGTTGCGTTTGATTTCGAACAGACCGAAATGTGGGAAAGAGGCGTCAGCGAATGGCAGAACCGCGGATCGCCGCGGGACGGTGCGAATGCCGATGAATATCGCCTTGTGCCGCAAGAAAGGTTATTTAGATGGACCGGCAGCGAAAACTGACTGACGCCGGTCCGGTCGGGAGGAACGGGCAATAATGGATGGCACCCGCTTCAAGCTGTTTCCGCAGCCGCGGTTTCTGGATGATTACGAGGAGCCGGAAACGGTCTACGTATCATCGCCGGCCGGCACGCTCGATCCCGGGCCTGCCGATGACCGCATGTACACGATCTTTCCCGTCGGCAAGCCGGCGCCCTATGGCATCAATCCCAACCCGGGCAGCGACGATGACGTCCCGATGCCGCCCTGGACCGGCGACATTGAGCCGCCCGCGATGCCGGACGACGAGGGGCATTTTGATCATCTCGAACCGGGTACAGCGCAATTCGAGGCGGCGCATCTGTTTGGCACGGTGCGCTTCGTGCTCGACGTGTGGGAGGGCTATTTCGGCAGGCCCATCCCGTGGCACAGCGCCAAACATTACGAGCGGCTGGAACTGACGATCCTGCCGTCGCTGGAAAACGCCTATTCCGGCTACGGCTTTCTCGAAATGGGCGGCGACCGCAAACATGGCCGTTACAAGCCCTTCAGCCTGAATTTCGATGTGATTGCCCATGAAGTCGGGCATGCACTCATTTATTCCGAACTCGGCGTGCCCCATCCCAGCGGCACGACCGGCGAGTATTTCGGTTTTCACGAAAGCGCTGCCGACCTGGTCGCGCTTATCTCGTCGCTGCATTTCAATTCGCTGATCGATCGGCTTTTGCACAAGACCAGCGGCAATCTCTATCGCCTGAACTCCATCACCCGGATGGCTGAATTGTCGGGCAATGCGCAAATCCGCATTGCTGCCAATGACGTCCGACTGTCGGAGTTCGAGCGCGGATGGATCAAGGAGCACAAACTGTCCCAGCCGCTGACGGGAGCATTTTTTGATATTTTTGTCGACCTGTTCCACGAGTGCCTGCTGGATTACGGCGCCATCGATCAGCGTGTTGAAACCCTGTCTGACGAATTGCTCGCGACACCGGATTACGCCCCGGTCATGCAGGCGCTGTTCGACGAGGCATATTCCGATAACCCTGATAGTTTTAAGATGGCCCTGATCGACGCCCGCGACATACTCGGAACATACCTGGCGGATACCTGGCGGAAGATCGACCGCAACAGTCTGAATTTTGTCGATGTTGCAAGAGCCTTCGAAGCGGTCGATGAAGCCCATACGGGCGGCCGCTTTGCGACCCTGATCAGGGGCAATTTTGAAATGCGCGACATCGGCAAAATCAAGGTCGGACCGCAGCTTGCGCCGCTGCAAAAGGACAGTCATGCCAATTCAGTAAGAACAGTGGTTCCTCTGGACTGAAACAAGGTAGTGGTTTACTGATAAACCGGCGAAACAATAAGTTACGAAACAAAACAAAAGAACTAATACAGCCGTTTAGGCGGATGGAGAGGCCAAATGCCAGAAACGCTATTGAGTGCATCCAATATTGTATTGTTTGGACGTGTTGTCGAAGACATCACGATTGCCGCGCCGAAGGGCAACAAGTCCCATAACCCGTCAGTGGCGATGTCGAAGGGCACGCTGTCGGGCCTGCAGCGGCAGCTGATGCGCATCGAACTGGGTGAGGTGACGGCCAGCGGTCGGGAATCCCTGGCGCGGTTTGCACGCATATACGGCTTCAGCTATGAGGGCGCCTATTTTGAAGTCGGCGTTCCGGTGCTTTTCCTGGTTCACGGCGATGGTGTCGCCCCCGGCGACATCAAGGTTCCGGGCCCGGATCCTGAAGACAAGAATTTCTACAACGAGCTGCGGGCCTGGTCCTATGACCGGTCCGACGAGACCATGCGCCTCGACATCGATTCAGGTACGTTTGAACAGACGCTGCTCAGCACGATCGGCGGCGACGGCGGACCGGGAGTATCGGGTGCGCGCGTATCAGGCGCCCGCGTTTCCGGCGCCCGCGTATCGGGTGCAAGGGTTTCCGGCGCCCGGGTCTCGGGTGCACGTGTATCGGGAGCACGCATAAGCGGCGCTCGCGGTGATGCCGGCGACTAATCGCCCAATCAAAGACCGGCCCGTTTCAACCCTTCCACGAAGCGGGCCACATCCTCCTCATATTTGTCCGGCTGCACTGCGGCCCAGTTTTCAATGTTGAAATTGGGGTGCGCCTCAAGCACCTTTTGCGCTTCGGCGCGTGCTTCGGCCTCGCGCCCCAGATTGCCGTAGCTCGCGGCCAGGATACGCCGGCCTTCAGTTGGGTTCTGCATGGTCTGGATCGTCCGGATGGCGTCCTCGTAGCGCTCGAGATTGAAATAGGCGCCGCCCAGGTGCCAGATATACTGGTCCGGATAGAACGGGTTCAGCCGCATCGCCTTTTGCAGCATTTCGATCGCCTCTTCCGAACGTCCGCAATGCGCCAGTGCGTCGGCCATATCCGACATCAGGTCTGCATCGTTCGGATTGAGCCGCAATGCTCGCTCATAGGCATTGATCGCGGATTCGTGTTCCTTGCGGTAGAGATGCGCAAAACCCAGCTCTCCGAATCCGCGGGCATCGGTATTGTCCAGTTCCACTGCCCGGCGGGCAAGGCTCAGCGCATCGTCGAGCGCCTGATCGGGCCGGTCGGTCCAATTGTAGCGCCAGTCGATATTCAATGTCCGTGATTTGGCCGACAGTGCGCGTGCGTAACGCGGATCGATTTCCAACGCGCTGTCATAGAGGTCTCTGGCCCGCTGGACCTCTTCCCTTGTGTAGCGAAAGATGTGGCTTTGACCCTGCAGGATAAAACCGTAGGCCTCCAAACTGGTCGGAGGGTGTTGCCGGTACCGGTCCAGCTCGGACGCCTCGATCTGGGCGGCGGTTGCGGTAACGATCACCTGGGTGATTTCGTCCTGGAGATCGAAAATATCCTCAATCTCGCGATTGTAGTTCTCACCCCAGATGGTGCGGTCCCGCTGTGCGTCGAGCAGTTGCAGCGCAACCCGTATTCTTGGGCCCGCCTTGCGCACCGACCCGTCCACGACATAGCGCACGCCCAGTTCCCGCGCCACTTCCTTCGGCGCGATCGACCGGTCGTTGTAGACATAGGCGGAACCGCGGGCGATGACGAAAAAATCATGGAAGCGCGAAAGGTTGGTCGTCACATCGTCGGCCAGTCCGTCGGCAAACCAGCTTTCGCTCGGGTCACTACCCTGGAAGCCGAACGGCATGACCACGATCGACTGCTCCTTGTTGAGTTCGTCACGCCCGGCGCCCGCTGATCTTGACGGTCGTCGCAGTCCGGTTGTCAGCGTGGCGCCGGCCGGATCCTCGTGGACCTGGAAGACATCGACAAGTTCATTGATGTTCTTGAATTCCTGGGCACCCAGATATTCATAGCCGTAGGACAGTTTTTTGCTGACCTGGTCGTGAACCACACCGGATATGCACACCCGCCCCGGCTGGGCAAAGGCTTCTATCCGCGAGGCGATGTTGATGCTGTCGCCGTGCAGGTCCATATCGTCAATCAGGATTTCACCGAGATTGATGCCGATGCGAAACAGCGTCTGTTTGTCCTCGCTGACGCCTTCATTCTGCTTTTTGATCCTCTGTTGGATCTCGACGGCGAACGAGACGGCGTCCACCGCACTGTCGAAAACCAGAAAGACCCCGTCTCCTGCCGTACCGGTCACTTTGCCCGAGAAATCACCCGCCAGCGCGGTGAACATTTCCATGCATCTTTTGACCGCCATCAAGGTGGCGAGTTCGTCGTCAGCCATCATGCGGCTGTAGCCGACCATGTCTGCAAACAGGATTGCACCCAGCCGTCTGCGCAATCGTGCCTGTGTCTGTGGATTCATTGTCCGGTCACCATCACGCCGCATGTTCTCCAAGAGTTATGGTGATAGGGGATCTGACGGTCAGATCCTTCTTCAACCCGTCGCGTAGTGCGCTCCATTCCGAATCCAGGATACCGACCTGGACAACATCGATATATTCACCGTCCGCGAACCATCCCTGCCGGACGCGGCCCTCTTCCTGGAAGCCCAGTTTTTTGGTCACATGTGCGGATGCCGCGTGATCGGCGCGGTAATAGGTTGAAACACGGTGCAGGCGCAATTGCTTGAAAGCCAGATCCAGCAATATGGTGGTAATGGCCGTTGCAAGTCCGTTGGTGCGGGTCTTGCGGGCAACGAATATCGGCAGGATGGCGTCACCGTGGATGTAGTTGATGGTTTGCAGCCCGCCGAGGCCGACCGGGTCACCGTCAACGTCCTCGGCCAGATACCACAGCGAGCGCGGCGGATCGGAAAATTCCATCGCCGATTTCCAACTTGCCTCCACGGCTTCCTTGCCGATCGGCACGGGAAGATTGCGGTCGAACAGCGCGATATCCTCGAAATTGGAAAACCAGCGGGTCATAGTCGAAATATCGTCGATGCCCATCGGTCTCATCATGTAAGTGCAGTCAGAAAGCCCGGTTTGTGCGCTATTATCGCTCATCGCTCATTCCAGTAACATTGTTCGCCTACAAACATATCACGTAAGTAGCTGGTACGTAATAGTTTTAAACGGCCGTGTGAAGCTGTATAGATTATTGAATAACCGCAAGTATGAAAAGATGTATTGCGGGCAATCTGCAACCTGAGTGTTCCGATTGCACACCGCGCACCTGTTCGCGTTCTTTGTGTTGCCGGTCTGTGACAAGGTTTTGTAATCACCCTCGGCAGTTCATATCTCTTCATGGTAGCGCAACTGGGAATCCCGATCATGGACACATGCGATGGTTGACACCCGAACCAACGCTGAGCAAGCACCGGTCGACCTGACCTTCGAGGCGGAGGAACGGGCCGCGCAATGGACAGCCCTGAAGGGCAGGGTGGTCGCGCTCGGAGCAATTGCTGTCCTGATTTTAATTCTCACGCCCTGGCCCGGACCGGCCTTTTACTTCCCCCTGCTGATCGTGTTTGTGCTGCTCGGTTGGGGTGCCTATTACGTCGACACCAGGCCTTGGCGGCGACCCTGGCACCCCTATGTCTTTGTCACCGCGGATTTCGCCCTGCTTGCATTCACACTTCTTTATCCGAACCCGCTGCTCGCGCTGGACCTGCCGCCGCAATTCTCGCTGCGCTTCGGCACTTTCATATACCATTTTGTATTGCTTGCGGGACTGGCATATCTCTATCGGCCGGGTCTGGTATTGTGGGGTGGTGTTTCAGCCGCCATGAGCTGGGCCATAGCCGTCTGGTGGCTGACGACCCGGCCCGACGCGCTCCTAGAACCGGCACGCGGTGACGAAACCGGACAGTATCTGGAACTTTTGGCAGATCCGGCGTTTATCGATCTTGGCATAAGGCTCCAGGAAATCATCGTGCTGCTGATCACCGCCGGCCTTCTGGCACTGGCGGTCGGCCGTGCCCGATCGATTGCGTTGCGGCAGGCCAATCTGGCCAGTGAGAAGACCAACCTTGCCCGCTATTTCCCCAGAAAAACGGTTGAAATGCTGGCGACCAGGACCAGCCCGCTGTCGACGCCGCGCGAGCACAAGGCGGCGGTGCTGTTCGCCGACCTCGTTTCATTCACCACCTGGTCTGAAAACCGACCGCCGCAGGAAACCATCGAGGTGCTGCGCCAGGTCCATGGTCTGCTGGCCGAAACGATTTTCCGGCACGAGGGCACGCTTGACAAGTTCATCGGCGATGGGCTGATGGCGACCTTCGGGACGCCCGAGCCATCATCGCGCGACGCTGTGAACGCGCTCACCGCCGCCGTGGAAATGGCGGATGTCTTTCAGGTGTGGCGACAGTCCCCGTCGGGCAAATCCGCCCGCTCGCTGGAACTGGCGATTGGCGTTCACTATGGACCGATTGTGCTCGGCGATATCGGCAGCAACCGGCGCATGGAGTTTGCGGTTCTGGGTGACACAGTCAATGTCGCAAGCCGCCTTGAACAGGCCAATCGGGAGATCGGCTGCCGCTGCATCGTCAGCAGCGATCTGGTGCAAAGGGCAAAGGCCGAGAGCCCGGCCGAGACCACCGCCGCAATTCAAAGGCTGCAGCAATACGGACCGCTCTCGCTGCGCGGCCGCAGCGCGTCGACCGATGTTTTGCTGCTGCAGTAAGATCGCATTCCGGCGACAGGCCTGCCTATCACTGTGGTCGGTTCACAAGGGCCACAGCCTGAACGGTCGCGTGCGGGCGCGGCGCCCGGAGGCTCAAAACACCTGATTCGGATCGAATCCGGTTAGCGCTCACTGCCGCCGCCACCATTGCCACCGCCATTGCCGCCGTTGTCTTCGCCGCCGTTGCCACCACCATTGCCGCCGCCGTTGCCTCCGCCTTCCGTGGGTGTGTCTTCACGCCCGGCTGGCTCGGGGGCAACGCTGGCGCGCCGGGAGCCGACAGGGGATGTGTTCGGCGGGACGCCGACCTGGTCGCAGCCCCGTGTGTTAACGCGGAAAGGCTGGCGCAGCCGTCTTTGCTGTTCGATCAGCGGAAAGGACGTCTCGATGAGCGACGATTTGGCGGACCCCGTGCGCGGGGATCGCAAACTGCCGTCCGGTGCGGATATCGCAGCACCGCAGCCGGCCTTGACGAGCGTGCATTCGCCACTGCGCCGGTTGCACAATTGGACCGCGCCTTTGAACACCAGGATTGCGGTTCCAAGTCCCCTGTCGACCGCCACGTCGACTTCGGTTCCCCGGATGCCGATGGTTGCGGTCGGTGTGACAATCCTGTAGGCCTTTTTGGAGCCGACACCGCTCATGAAACGGAATGCGCCGCGGGCCATCCGGATGCTGGCGCCGGCGAGGGTCGAATCTGGATTGAAGACAAATTTATCGATGACCACCGATGATCTGGGACCGATGACAAAGTGGGTGTTGTCCCGGAAGCGAAGCTGGGCGTTTCCGATGCTGCCGGTCTTGATGCGGTCTCTGCTGTAGATCGGTTTTTCTTCTGCAAGCGATGGGGTGGACGCCCCCCGACGGCATCTATGTGCCAAGGTAGCGGTGTTTAACAATCGCTGCGAAGGAGGCGTCCATGAATAAGGTTATCATCATTGGTTTGGATTTGGCGAAGAATGTGTTTCAGGCACATGGGGCTAGAGCAGATGGGAGCGTTGCGTTTCGAAAGAAATTGTCACGCAGCCAGGTTTTGCCGTTCTTTGCCAAACAGCCTGCTTGCCTTGTTGCGATGGAGGCCTGTGCCAGCGCCCATCACTGGGCCCGATCGATCCGCGATCTGGGCCATGAGGTTCGCCTCATTCCGCCAATTTACGTAAAACCATTCGTAAAGCGCCAGAAGAACGATAGCGCCGATGCTGAAGCAATAGCAGAGGCAGCATCTCGTCCGACGATGCGGTTTGTTGCGGTGAAGAGTATCGAGCAACAAGCAGGCGGCATGACGTTCAGAACGCGGGATCTGTTTGTCCGGCAGAAGACCCAAACGATCAATGCCCTTCGCGGTCATCTGGCCGAATACGGTGTTATTGCGCCAAAAGGGGTGGCCAATCTGAGCCGTCTTGTTCAGGCGATCAGCGATCCCGATAGCGGCTTGCCGGACCAGGTCATCGAACTTGGGCGTATGCTGCTGAGCCAGATTGAAGAACTACAGCAAAAGATTAATGGGCTGGAACGCGAAATCCGCGTGAGGACGCGTGAAGACGACGTCGCGTCTCGACTGATGACGATCCCCGGCATAGGCCCGATCTGTGCTTCCGCCATGATGGCATTGGCACCGCCAGCGGAAAGCTTTGCCCGAGGGCGTGATTTCTCTGCCTGGCTGGGTCTTGTCCCCAAACAGCACTCATCGGGTGGGAAAGAACGCTTAGGTCGAACATCGAAGATGGGCCAGCGCGATCTGCGCAGATTGCTTATTACTGGCGCAATGGCTGTGGTCCGCTGGGCGGCGCGGCGCGGCGCTTCTGAAGGATCATGGCTGGCGAGGATGATGGCACGAAAGCCGAAGATGTTGGTTGCTGTCGCACTTGCAAACAAAATGGCGCGGATCGCCTGGGCTTTGATGGCACACGGTGGCGTTTATCGGGATCCGTTGGCGGCCGCGTAAAGCAGTGGTCATTCGGGTGGTGTCGGGGATATGAGCAGATCGGAGGACAGGTAAGGGCAAACGGTCATTGATACGGGATTGGGAAAACCAGCTGCCGGACGGAGCACTATGAAAGTGCGCGTAAGCGATTTGGTCCCAGTCTGCGCAGCTCCATACGGGCCCGCGGCGTGTGAAAGCCGCAATGAGAGGCCGGACACACGACAGCATCTGATCACATGCCGGAACCTGACCAAAGAAAAGGCTTGCATTTAACGGGGCGTCCACACACGTCCGCCGAACCCGACCT
>JAAEOH010000108.1 GCA_024244645.1 Hyphomicrobiales bacterium | reverse complement strand
TTCACAATAATAAAGGAAACTCCCAAA
Source organism: Hyphomicrobiales bacterium (assembly GCA_024244645.1). Taxonomy (GTDB): domain Bacteria; phylum Pseudomonadota; class Alphaproteobacteria; order Rhizobiales; family Rhizobiaceae; genus Hoeflea_A. The sequence continues at coordinate 997 of JAAEOH010000108.1, read as the reverse complement.
AAAAACACCTAGCACTTACATTTTATCATTTAACACCCATTCCGCAACCTTCTTGGGGGGGGGGGGCCTCAAGCAGATAATGTATCGTCCTCCAGCTGTTTAATCGCCTGGGGATCGATCGGCATTGTCACTACTTGTCACACGTCCAAGCACCGTTGTTAGGTTTGTGGCATGTTGGATATAAGTCGCAGCAATCCTGGTCATTTCCACACAACCCCCCAAAGCAGTTAGCTGAACAAGCATTTACTCCTAGGGCAAATGGTGTGCACCATTTAAAGGGTGCGCAAGGTACGCATTCTTCGTCATGATGACACCCAAATCGTAGCAAGTATCCTGCGCCACGGTGAAAGCACTAAGGAAGATTACGAAGAAAGCAAGGTATAACTTCATCATGAGAGTGTATATCGCCGCTTCTGGGTTACCAATGAGGTAGATAGAGGTATTTATTATCGCCGTTTTCGTATCTGGATTGTGAATACGTGACTCTTCCAATCGCCAACCGCCAACCACCACACCAATGACGAGTAGAGCAGTTATACATTTAAAAATTATTTATCTTCGACGTCATTCAGTGTCATCACTTTGGATAATATTCCTATTCGCTACACTATAATTATTTGTACAGGAATGTGTGTAACTGACAAAATGAAGCCTATCGTACCGCCAACCGCTGTGCTCTTGTTCCACTGAAGGTACCCTGCACAGTAGCCAGTCACTCAAGTAGTGTATTCTTTAGTTTAACAGTCCTTATCTCAGACACGTGAAGAGTGGTTATTTATTTGTTAATTATATGTAATTAACAAGGCATAACTCGGCGTCATCACTCTACTTTTGTGTAACTGATTCAAGAGTGTAACGGCCGTCACGTCAGGACGTTACTTTACCCGAGTTAACCACTTATACATGTACACCCTATCGGTGTACATTCACTACACATATATGTACACCATAATCGGTGTATATTCACTACACATATAGATGCACCTTAATCGGTGTA
>JAAEOH010000107.1 GCA_024244645.1 Hyphomicrobiales bacterium | reverse complement strand
CTACTTCACCACTTTCTGCACCGCCTCATTCACCTCCAGCGTAAACACGTCCGGCCGTGCGTAATGCCCGGTTACGTCGAGGTCGTATTTCCCCCGTGCGATGTCCCCCTTGTCCATTTCGGCGGTCAGGATGGCATCTGTGTCAAAGTCCGGCCCAGCCAGCACCTCGCCCAGCGGCGAGATAATGCATGATCCGCCACGGATCAGCGTTGTTTCGGGGTCGTCGCCCTGAATTGGCTGGTAATCTGCAGGGCCGTCGGCGCGGGTCATGTGCTGGCAGGCAGAAAGCACGAAACAGCGCCCCTCCAGCGCCACCATCTGCATGCTTGGCAGCCAGACCTCGCGGTCGTCCACGGTGGGGGCGCAGTAAAACTCGACTCCCTTGGCATACATCGCCAGCCTGAGCTGCGGCATGTAGTTTTCCCAGCAGATCACCGCGCCCAGCGTGCCAATATCGGTTTGGGGGGCTGGCAGGGTGGAGCCGTCGCCAAAGCCCCAGACCAGCCGCTCCAGCGCTGTCGGCATCAGCTTGCGGTGCTTGGTGGTCAGGCTCCCATCGGGGGCAAAGAACAAGGCGGTGCAATAGAGTGTCCCGTGATCGCGCTCGATCACGCCCACAACCATATGCACCCCGGCCGAAGCCGCCGCTTCGCCGATCCGGTCGGTATCGGGCCCGGGTACGTCAATCGCGGCGTCATGGTAGCGCCGGTACATCTCGCGCCCTTCGGGGCTGCGCATGCCCAGCCGGGCGCCAAAATCCAGCCCCTTCGGATAACCGCCGATAAACGCCTCGGGAAAGACGATCAGCTTGGCTCCAGTGGCGGCGGCGTCACTGGTCAGATCGGCAAGCTTTTGCAAGGAGCGTTCGGTGTCAAACAGAACCGAGCCCGCCTGGACAACTGCACCGGTGATAATGGTCATGGTTTCCTCCTGCCACATATGGATATCAGTTGTCAGCGTCCACCATCTACGTATCTGGACAAAAATTCCACGGCATCAGCGTGTCCAGCTTGGTGATCTTGTGATCTGCGATACGGCCGAGTGTGTCGGTGAGCCAGGCCTGCGGATCGACGCCATTGAGCTTGCCGTTTCGATCAGG
>JAAEOH010000106.1 GCA_024244645.1 Hyphomicrobiales bacterium | reverse complement strand
CACAGCGTCAGAGAAGGTCATCAAAGATATCCGCCGAGCGACGCGAAAGCATTATTCGGCCGAGGACAAGATACGCATTGTTCTGGACGGGCTACGTGGTGAAGACTCGATTGCCGAGCTTTGCCGCCGCGAGGGCATCGCCCAGAGCCTTTATTACAAATGGTCGAAGGAGTTCCTGGAAGCCGGCAAGAAACGGCTTGCCGGCGAGGGGAATACCCCATTCAGTTATTGCCACGTTGAACATGTGTCTGATTGAGTTCAGTTCCCGTTTCAATCCAGCGCAGGAAATCGTTACCAATCGGTCGTCACGGTAATTCCGGAACATTGCCCCATCGATTTCGCAAAGCTCTGCCCTAGCTATCGGATGTTTCATGAACGCGCGCAGAACATATGTCTCAGCGCTTGCCGTCTTTTTGGAAGGTGTGATCTCAGACAGATAACGTTTTACGATGTCCTCGACACACAAACCCTTGAGTGCCCTGGTATCCACCGTCAGCTCATTTCTGTCCGCTTCGATCTCCCGCTCTCTGGCCCACGTCAATGCATCAGATTTCTGGAGAAAAGACCTTGAAATTGATTTCTTGCCGGTTCGACGAACCTGAACCTGCCAGCGAGTATTTCTTTTCCTGAGTGTTGCCATTCGGGTCTCCCACTGTGACCGTAGTGTGACAGCAGAAGAATCCAGCCCCACGAATGAAACTGTGGGAACCAATAAAACGAACAATAACAGGAGGTTAAATGGTGCTGCCGGAGAGATTTGAACTCTCGACCTCTCCCTTACCAAGGGAGTGAGAAACAAGCGAATCTATGAAAATCAATGGCTTAACAAAAGAACAAAGACAGAAACGTCACGATATGTTCCGTTATTTCTGTCAGGTTTCTGTCATGACATCTTGGAATTGATGCGACGCGCGATGCCGACACTGGCCCTGCAGGATGACGCCACGCAGCGCGCCAGTGTCACCCCGTTTGCCAGTTCTGTCTTTTTTGGAGAGCCTGCGCATTCCGAGGTTCTTGCTTAGCTCTAACTTGGTCGACATTGAAGCAATCACGGTTCATTACCCGCTCGAATTTCGTGAAAACGCTCATGTTCTGGAACATGACCTAACCGGCATGTGTTGTCGCGTCGATGCTCTATCAACAGTTCGACTGAGGAGCCTGCAGTTCGGAGTGGCACGTAACCAGGTCCCGTTCTTGATATCGCTCTAAACGGTAGCCCGATTCGCAAATATCAATCGTTGACTGAGCGGACGAAGCAAATGCTTTGAGGATTGGTGGAACGTCCAAAATGGGGGTGGATTCAATGGATCATCGCAACACTCTAATCTTTGAAGAAAGAGGGAGTGTTGATAATGGGGTATCGGCAGCGGATCTATTTTACCTCCAAGCAGAAGGCTGAGATTTGGGATCGATGGCAGCGCGGCGAGTCGATGAGTTCGATCGGTCGGTTGTTTGATCGCGGCTCCTCCTCGATTTACCCTCTCCTGTCGCGCACTGGCGGTATTCGCCCGCCCGAACGCAGACGGTCTCGTCTGGCGCTGACGCTTGGTGAGCGTGAGGAGATATCCAGAGGTTTGAAGGCTCGCTATTCCTTGCGCGTCATTGCCCGACAATTGCGTCGTTCGCCGTCGACGATCAGCCGTGAGGTTCAGCGCAATGGCGGGCGACTGACCTATCGAGCGACAGCATCGGATGCAGCCGCATGGGATCGGGCCCTGCGTCCCAAGCTGTGCAAGCTGGCTTGCCAGCCGGTCTTGTGTCGCACAATATCGGGCAAGCTCCAGCGCAAATGGTCGCCACAGCAAATCGCAGGCTGGCTCAGGCGTGAGCATCCCGATGACGAGCAAAGCCGCGTGTCACACGAAACCATCTACAAAAGCCTGTACATCCAGACCCGGGGTGTCTTGAAGAAGGAATTGCTGGCACATTTGCGGGCAACACGCTCGATGCGCCGGTCACGGCACGCCAGCCTGAAGCGCGACGGGCTTGGACAGGTCAAAGACGCCGTGTCGATCCGCGAAAGACCTACGGCAGTTGAAGATCGTGCTGTTCCCGGACATTGGGAGGGTGATCTGATCGCCGGATCGAAAAACAGCTTCATTGCGACGCTGGTTGAGCGTCATTCGCGCTATGTGCTGCTGGCCAAGGTTGCGAACAAGGATACTGCCAGTGTTGTTGCGGCGCTGATCAAACAATCAAAGAAACTGCCACGCGAGCTCTATCAATCCCTCACCTGGGATAGGGGTAAAGAGCTGGCCGGGCATCAACAATTCACAATGGCAACAGATGTCGAGGTCTATTTCTGCGATCCCCACAGCCCCTGGCAGCGTGGATCGAACGAAAACACCAACCGCTTGCTGCGGCAATATTTCCCGAAAGGAACGGATCTTTCCCTCCACTCACAAGCCAAGCTCAGTGCCGTCGCCCGCCAGCTCAATGAAAGGCCAAGAAAGACATTGCAATATCAAACACCGGCTGAGAAGTTTGCAGAGTGTGTTGCAGCGATCAATTGAATCCACAGGACATTGCCGACCTTTGTCGTGCATATTCGAATGGCCGCTTCTTGCAAATGTCGTCAGACCTCAAGCGGTCGGTATTGAACGAACCTTGTCAGCCAGCCCCTTCAGATTGCCATCGATTATCTTTCCCATCATCATTTTCATCATCGTCTGGCCCATCAGCCATCCCAGCGGTCCGTATTTCACGCGATAATCAAGGGTCCACGTCACCTCGGATCGACCTCCTTCCGGCGTGATGAACACCTTTGAACTTGCTTCGTGAAGGGGCAGAGCCGCCATGTCGGACAATTTGACCGTAAAACCTTTACCGGGCTGCCATGACGTAACCTCTTCAACGACAGATGTGCCGTTCTCAAAGTGGTTGCGGCGTTTTGATCCCAGCCCGTCTTCTCCCTCAGTCAGCGCATCAACGGACGTTATGAGCGGCGCAAACTCATCAACATGCATGTAGCGGCCAAGAACTGCCCACACGGCTTCGGGCGTTGCATCAATTGTATGACTGCGTTGGAAATGTATCATTTTGGGCTCCTGATTTTCGTCGCGGGCGTCGGGTGATTTTTGTGTTTCTTAGTATCAAATAAATTTGCCCTGCTGTCACCGTTGTGGCAGCAGTGTGGCAGTAGAGGTAAAAAATGCGTCGCACTGAACGGCTTTTCCAGATAATCCAGATACTACGGTCAACCCGATCACCAGTCACAGGGAGAGACCTTGCAGATGAGTTGGAAATATCTCTTCGCACGCTCTACCGCGACATGGCGGAGCTTACAGCACAGCGCATTCCCGTCACCGGCGAGGCT
>JAAEOH010000105.1 GCA_024244645.1 Hyphomicrobiales bacterium | reverse complement strand
TGCTGCGAAGGTTTAGTGTGCCTTGATGTCGGTGCTGAGAAAAGATGTGTTGGTTGCACGCCACAAAATGGAACTTGTCATTCTTTGGAGGATTGCTGCGAAAATTACCGGTGTGATGATGGGGGAAAGTGCACTTTCTGCAGTCTCACTGCTATTTGTCATACGGATTATGACTGTAAGAGGCCGCCGAACTGCAATGGAGGAAGATGCTGGGAAAATACGTGTCAGGGGAACTGCGGTACTATACGCAATGCATGTTCGGATAATGGTGATTGCTGTGGTAGTTTAACATGCTACTTTGGCAACAATGATATAAATACGTGCCAGTACTGCACCACACTAAACGATCAATGTGGAAAATATGATCCAGGTTGCTGCCAAAATTTAACGTGCTATAATAATAAGTGCCAGACCTGCACTTCACTAAACAAGGGATGTGGAGATGATCATCCAGATTGCTGCCTAGATTTAATTTGCTTTGAAAATACGTGTCAGGACTGCATTGTTCAAGGTGAAATCTGTGGAGCCTATACCTCGGAATGCTGTGGTACTATGACGTGCTTTTTTCCTTCAATGGGTATACCGACTTGCACGCCTTGCGGTTTAGAAAAAAGTCTATGTGTAGAAGGTGAATATCCAGATTGCTGTGCAGGTTTAACGTGCTACGAAAATATGTGTCAGGACTGCGTTGATAATGGCACAACCTGTGACCAAACCTCGGAATGCTGTGGTACTATGACGTGCTTCGCAGGCACAGATTCTACACCGACGTGCCAGCCCTGCACTGTAGAAGAACAACAATGTGGAGAAAATTTTCCAGATTGCTGCCCAAATTTAACGTGCTTTGAACATGTGTGCAAGCACTGCACTTTCGTAAGCAATCAATGTGGAGATGATTATCCAGATTGCTGCGTAAATTTAGTGTGCCACGAAGGTAAGTGTCAGTGCGTTGATGAGGGTGGAACCTGTGACGAAACCTCGGAATGCTGTGGTACTATGACGTGCTTCGCAGGCACAGATTCTACACCGACGTGCCAGCCCTGCACTGTAGAAG
>JAAEOH010000104.1 GCA_024244645.1 Hyphomicrobiales bacterium | reverse complement strand
GATGCGAATAGCACAAAAAAGAACAATCGAAGAAGCATGGCGATATGTCGGCGAACTCGTCGGATCAATCAAACCAACCGAGTGCGCAAACTACCTCAAAAATGCCGGATATGCTTCCGTCTAAAGGTGACAGACTCTAGATGACAATTTGAACACTCAGTTGCACGGATTTCTCCTGCTTTCAGATCGGCGGAAGCAAGGTCTTTTGAAATATCGTCCACCGGGAATGGCGTAGCGCCCGCTTCTCGCAAAAACTCGGCAAATTCACTGCGACCCTTCAGCACCGCGAAATGAATCGGCGGTTCGAACCAGCGCGAACGCGCATTCACATCTGCGCCATGATCTACCAGAATTCGGCCTGCTTCCAGCGCACCGGTTCTTGCAGCCATATGTAAAGGTGTGTGTCTATAGTCACCTCCAACAGCTTCTGAATCAGCGCCATTTTTCAACAGCAACGACACAATTTCTGGCTGATTGCGTCTAGCAGCGATGTGCAAAGGAGTGCCGTTCTTGGATTGGGCATTTACGTCAGCCCCATGTTCGATCAAGAGGGCTGCAACATCTTGATGCCCATTTTGAGCGGCAAAATACAATGGCGTAGCCGGACCTGCAGGATCAACTTCTGCCCCATCAACCAAAAGCGTGGTCGCTTTATCAAGGTCTCCCGCAAGAGCCGCATTTAGTAGTTCGTTGGACCCAGCATTGGAGCAAAAAGTACCCCGTGTGACAATTGTCAACACTATAACAATGGGGCGCTCCAACACGGCATACTCCAATCGTTTCGCGGCTAGGCCAGTTGAGAAACTAATTAAAAGTGTCAATTCTGTCTAACCTGGACAGTCTGCAATTTGATAAGCCTCGTATCTGTCACCCTGCAGTGTCTGATAATTGGCACAATCCACCCGCATGGCGTATGTCGCAAAACAGGCATAGGAGGCACGAACGGTCAGACACTTGGTCCGCACAGCAAAACCCGTCAATTTATCCGGCCACGCCGGTCATCTATTGGCTCTTACAAGACACGCGCCCGGTTTCCGGGTTCAAACGGGCGGCGTGTGCTCGCGCAATACGACGATGCTCTCAAAGCCCTTGATATAGGGCTCGTAGAAATGCGCCTCGGTGAAGGCGGCGTAGGTCTCCATGGATACGCATACCACAGTGAGAACAAAATCGGCTTCGCCGGTGACGTGATACATCTTCCTGACCTGCCGCAGTTTCAGCATGCGCTTTGTCAGAACGTCGGCCCGGTCCGGCCGGTCGCGCGCAATCGTCAAAAGCACGATGATCGTCACCGACGGCGCCAAGGCACCCGGTGACACGATGGCGACATCGCGTTCGATCACACCCGTCTGACGCAGGCGCTGGACGCGGCGCAAACAGGCAGCCGGAGACAGGCCGACCTTCTCAGACAACTGTTTTCCCGTCTGTCGGCTGTCCACCTGCAGGAGGTCGAGCAGGTGTTGATCGAAGCTGTCCATATCGTTCATCGCATTGGTCCTGTGCTGTCCAATAGCCAATATGACTCGCACAGCTTGCGTTTCAAAATCATTTTTCAGAAACATATGCGGCGATTTATAGGTAGGTGCGATATTTGGCGCACCTGCCGCACCGGGACCCTGTATCCTCACCACATCACTTCAGCAACGAATTGAGGTCATCAAATGTCCCATACAGCAGGCTCACAGGCCGCGCTGCAGCTGCACGCGCGCCGTTCAACATCCGTCCACACGGTCCACAGAATTGCCGCATGGATTGCAGCGCACAGCAGGCGCAGGCGCGATACCAATCATGTGCGTGAGTTGCCCGATTACCTTTTGAAGGACATCGGACTTGCCCACCGGGATATCGATTCCGCCTTCCGCTCCGACCCGCGAAAGTCTAAAGTGCGCGCCGTTTGACCACAAGCAGGACGGGTAATGCGCCATGAACACCCCTTCCCTGACGATCCGTCCGGCCGTGCCGGACGACGTCGATGCAATCAGCCGACTGGCCGATGTCTCGGTTTCGACGCTGCTGCGTGAATTCCTGACTGAAGCCCAGATGGCGGAAACGGACGATTTCAACGTCCTCGATCCCTGGCTCATCATTGACCGGACCTACAGCGTCGCCCTTATCGACAACCGGGTCATTGCCAGCGGCGGCTGGGGCCGGCGCCGGGCGCATACGCGCGGACCGAATGCTTCGGCCGAGGGCGCCGAGGCCCTCGATCCGTTGAGCGAGCCGGCGCGCATCCGGGCGATGTACACGCATCCGGATTTTGCCCGGCGCGGACTCGACCGCGCCATTCTCAGCGTCGCCGAAGCGGGTGCACGGCTCGCCGGTTTCCAGCGCGCGGAACTGATTGCCAGCCCGGTGGGCGAAAAACTCTACGCCACCTGCGGCCGGGAGGTCATCGACCGGCCGCACATCACCACACGCAGCGGGCTGAATATTGCCGTTGCCCATATGAGCAAGCAGCTTTAGGTGCGAATGCGAGGCAAGATCTCTTGATGTCCCGAAAAGACCAATTCCGCAGGGCGGATATTTGTAATGACCGTACACGCATTTGTTGTTGTGTGAGGCTACATGCTGCCATGATTGTGATTCATTCCTGGTTCTTTCACAAATCCAAGGAGGGCGGCATGAAACACGGAATCTCATTTGTACTCGGAGCGGCGGCACTTGCTTTCAGTCTGGTGCCGGGTGCATTCGCGCAGGGCAGCGGAAAATATCATGACATCAAGGGCACCTGGGCAGGGTCCAAAACAACTGCATTTGCAAAGACGCATCCGCTGTTTCCGGACGGCACATCAAAGGTTGCCATGGAGATCGACGTCTACAAGCAGCAGGATAATCTGTTCTGGCTCACGCAACGCTGGCGCCGCGACGATCAACCGGAATGGGACGAGGAATACGCGGTCGGTACATTCCATTTGCTTGAAGACGACGAGTTCATGATCACCGAGATAGGCCCGGCCCCCTCGACCGGCCAGTCCGGATTTTTTGTTGGCGAGATGGAAGATGGCCGGATGTACCTGACATACGCAGGTATCGGCGGTGGCGTTACCTACAGCGCCGTGCTGGACCGTAAGAAATAATATACCGTAGCGGGCCACCAGCTGAACGGGCTTCGGCCCGCTACCTGCCTTTCAGTTCCTTATCCAGCGCCGGCACCAGAATCTCCTCGATCAGCCTGACCGGCACCTTCCATGCGTCACGCTGATTGTAGTTGCCGGCGAAGGTAACAAAAACCAGATCGTACTGCGGCTGGATGGTGATCCGCTGGCCGCCATTGCCGAAGCCTGACATCCAGCCCGGCGGATTGCCATTAGCAGACAGATACCAGTGCAGGCCATAGCGCAAGCCGCTGTCCAATGTTGTTGCGGGGGTAAAAGCCTCAGCCAGCCACGCTTCAGGAACGATCTGGTCGTCGCAGTATCGGCCGCCATTGGAAATCATCTGGCCTATTTTGGCGAGGCCGTGAACGGTGAGCCGGAGGCCGGAGGCGGCGGATGGCTCTCCGTCTTCACCGGCAATCCACTCGAAACGCTCAATGCCGAGGGGTCCGAAAAGCTCTTCCTGTGCGTAAGCGTCGAGAGGCATGCCCGCACCAACAGCAATGAGGCGTCCCAGCAGCGCGGTCGCGCCGCCACTGTAGCGCCACTCGGTTCCCGGCTCGGTTACCATCGGCCGGTCAAGCACAAAACGGTAGCGGTCGTCCGCAAGTTCCATGGCGATCTCGCTGTTGCGCCGGTCGGTGTAGGGCAGATCCTCGTTCCATTCGGTGCCCATCTGCATCGTCAGCACGTCGCGGATGGTGATCGCCTGTCGCTTCGGGTCGGCAGCAAGGTCTTCATATTGCCGGAACTGGGCGATCAGGCTTTCGTCGAGGCCCGGCACTTTCCCCTCGGACAGCGCGATGCCGTAGAGCAGGGCGACTATTGATTTCGACACGGAACGCAGATCGTGCAGTGTCTGCGGACTGTGCTGACGGTCCCTCAGCGGCTCGCCCCAGCGCTCGTCATCGCCGCGGAAGTGGACTTCGGCAAAAAGCTCACCCTTGAGCATCACGAGCACGCTGTGCAGGCCATCCAGTTTGCCGTCGTCATATGCCTGCATGATCTGTTGTTCCACAGGATTGACCTCGGCGCCCAAGCCAGTGGAATATTGAACGCTCGCCAGGAGCATGAATGCCATCAGGATGCGCATGGAAGATTCCACCTGCAAGTGTCTCACCAGTATGGTTCAGGACACAAACATGGGGTCAGTAACCGATGATTTTCAAGTCAAACATCGGTCGCAAGGCATCGATTTTCTCAATACCTGATGGTCAAAGGGTAAGAGGTGCCGTCCAACGTTACGGTGCCGCTTGCCGTGCGGCCCGATTTTGGAACGACAAAATTGAACGGTCCGAATTGACCGTCATCACAACGGAAAACGCCCTTGCCTTTCGGCTTCGCATATCTGTAGGATCCCCAGCAAGTCCGGCCACGGTTGCCTCTGATGCTCAAATCGCCGTCCCTCACAAAGCCGTTTACGGAACCGGAGAATCTTTCGCCGCCACCCGGCTGACCCGGAAGCGGCGGAGCCATTGTGCAACCGGAAAGCAGTGCTAACGCGCTTGCAATTATGACCGTTGTTCGCATGACACCCCCATAGAAGAAATTGGAACACGTGGTGAACCGACTCATGCTACTTCACTAACACAAATTGCGGATAGCATCCGAGCCGATTCCGAGGAAGTCATCATATGACACCGCTTGAAAGATATGTGGAACCTGCCAAAGCACGGGACGGCTTCTGGCGAGTCATCGTCGGCGCTATGTTGATCGCACTAATATGGGTTGTCGGAACAATTGTCGTATTACTGTGTGCAGCTATCTTGTCGGTGGCCGCCAATCCGGGCAGGTCGATCGTTTCAGCACTGGACGCATTCGTACTTTCGGACACCCCTCTTACAGTAATGATTCTCCTTGCTTCCATATGCACAATCTGGATCGGCTTGTGGATCGTCGGACGATATCAGCACCGTCAACCCTTTGGCACTTTCTTCTCACCGGATCGAAGATTTCACTCAATTCCGTTCTTGAAGGGCCTGGTATTTGGTGCCGTTTTCTACACTGTTTTGACAGTACTGGAGTTTGGGTTGGCGCAGGACCTGCAAGACGGGCTGAAATTTGGCCAATGGGCACCATTCTTGTCCCGCTGGTAGCGGCTATTTTGTTTCAGGCAGCGGCGGAGGAATTGTTTTTTCGTGGCTACCTGCTGCAGCAACTTAATCGGCGGTGGAGGCACTGGCTGATCTAGGCGGTTCTGCCATCGATATTATTCGGACTACTTCACTTTGGATCGCCAGTGCCCGGCGGAGCCATCTACGCGATGCTTGCAGCCTTTCTGGCCGGACTGCTCTTTTGTGCGCTGGTCTGGCGAAGCGGGAGTCTTTGGCCGGCGATCGGAATGCATGTGGCGGTGAATATCATCGCCCTAACTGTTTTGGGATTGGAGGGCGATATTGCGAGCACTCAGCTCTGGATTGCTGGCAAAGCAGATTACATAAGACTGGTGCAAGCTGACATTGCGATGCTGCTGTTTGTGATGAGCCAGATGGGCCGGATTTTTGCCCCCGGTGACATTGCACAGCTTGCAAAACCACGGGACGGTGAAGCCGAACCGAACTGACACTTCAGGCATTCGGCAAGTGGATTGCTTTGACCGAATTGGAGACAAAAAAAGGGCCACCCGGTTGGGTGGCCCCGCATTTTCGTGTTCGGAAGGGACCGGCGCAACGCCGATCATTGTCGCGTCGTCCGGTTATCAGGCCGTACGCGGAGGCTGCTCCTTCGCCGTACCGTTAAACATTGTCCCAACGAAACACGCAAAAACGCTAGACATTGGACCACCTCCTTCCGTTGAATTGAACCTGATGATTTTATAGGCCGATTCTCGGTTTCAGGCAAATGTGCCGGGTGCCGGCAGAGACCACCGGGTTCTCGCACCACAACTATGCCACGATCCACATGCCTTACTTCCCGCGCCGAATCCAACAGGTACCGCATGAGAATAATTCTGACAATTCTGATTGGCGTTCATGTTCTTGGCTATGTCGTGCTGCGGATTGCCAATACGCAGGTCTGGGACCAGGACGGCCACACTTATGTGATTTTCCCGAAAAGCCCGATAGCGTTTTACTATGCGTATCGTTCGCTGACCCATGTGGATGGCGCGCTCACCGTGATGCGGTTTCACATCGGGCCGCATCAGTAATTTGTTATGGCGGAATCCCTCGGCCTTATTGCCATCATCATAATGGTCGGCAGCTATGCGCTGGAAGAGCGCTCCAGTGTGTTCATCGCGACATTTGCATTTGGTTGCGCGCTGGCGGCATTTTATGCGTATCTCATCGGCTCCTATCCGTTTCTGATTGCAGAGGGCATCTGGGCGGTGATCGCGGTGAGACGGTGGATGAAGGCGCGGGGCAAGAGCAGATAGGTTTGGCGCCTGGTTAAATCCGGATTTGCGGCAAGGCTCTCATTATTATATTCAGGAAGCCCCACCATTCTACTGGGCGCGCCGAGCGCCATCACAAAATGATTGGAGCAGCCAGTGCAGTTAGAAAGACTTGATCACGTCAATATTGTCACTTCCAATCTCGACGCCATGATCACGTGGTACACGGACATTCTCGGCATGGTCGACGCAAACGCCCGCCATTTCCGTTTCCCGGTGCCTGGCTTTATGCCGGCGAGCACGCAGTGGTGCATCTCATTGACGCCGACAAAGAACTGCAATCGATCGAACCTAAGATCGAGCATTTCGCCATCACCGCCAGCGGCCTTGCAGATTTTGTCGCGCTGCTGGACGCACGGGGCATCGAATTCGGCATGAACACCGTTCCGGCCTTTCCGGTCATTCAGGTCAATGTCTTCGACTGTGACGGCAACCACATCCATATCGACTTTGCGGCAGATGAGCTTGATGAGAGTCTGAAGGCCAGGCTGGCAGGTTAGACACCTTCCCGGCTGGATCAGCATCCACCTGCAAAAATGTATGGCGCCGACAGCCGGGAAACAGACCGGCCAGCGCCGCCGGCTTGTCAGCCGTGATGGTGCGACATCGTCTTGTACTCTTACAGAATTGTTTGAATGACGAGCGCTCCAATGGCATAGTTCCCCCCTTGGAGAGCTTTGAGGGGAGCGCACCATGACACCGCACAACGAAGCCGAAGAAGGCGATTATGCAGACATCGTCCTGCTGCCCGGTGATCCGCTGAGGGCCAAATGGATCGCCGAGAATTTCTTTGAACGTCCGAAACTCGTCAATTCGGTGCGCAACTGCCTCGGCTTTACTGGCACCTGGCAGGGAACGCCCGTCAGCGTGCAGGCGACCGGCATGGGTCAACCGTCGACGGCGATTTATGTGCATGAGCTGCTCAAGGTCTACAAGGCCAAGACGCTGATACGGGTCGGCACCAGCGGCGGTCTGACGACCGATGTGAAGGTGCGTGACGTGGTGCTTGGCCTGAGCGCCTCGACCGACAGCGCCATCAACAATGCGACCTTTGCGCCCTATTCCTATGCGCCCTATGCCGATTTCGACCTTGTCAGGTCGGCGGAGGATTATGCCACGTCTCAAATGCTGGAATGCCATATAGGCGGGCTTGTCTCCTCCGACACTTTCTATCTCGATGATCCGGCCAAATCCTATGAGACGCTGGCAAAGCACGGCGTGCTTGCCGTTGAGATGGAGGCGGCAACGATCTACACGCTCGCACGACGGTTCGGCGCGCGGGCGCTGGCTATCTGCACCGTCTCCGACTGTCTGATCACCGGTGAGGAAATCGCCCCGGAAGAGCGTGAGAGCTCGCTCGACACGATGGTGGAAATGGCGCTGACGGCCGCGGTGCAGTAGCTACCTCCGGCTGCACATGAGCCCGCCGCTGAACCGGGCGATGCTGCCCATTTCGGCTGTGATCGTCACCGGCAGTGACCGTCAATCCGTAGCCGCAGAACCGTCCAGTCAGCGATTCTGTCCGGCCCGCATTTGTGGATAACTGCGGGTCCGTTATGTAGCCAGCAAATCAACATTATTGTATTTCTTGACCTGAATTGAATCAAAATCTCTCGGTTTATTTTCAACAATATCAAAATGTTACCACCTCAACCCTTCGATTGTCGCCTGATCCGGGACCGGCTTGACCAAAGACCGGCGTTCCAGAACGCGCTCGCCGCAGCGTCCGACGGCAAATTCATCCCGGTTCCGGGCGGGGTGCTGGTGCTCGATAGCGAGGGTCATACAATCGGCTCGGTCGGCATAAGCGGTGACAGTTCCGAAAAGGACGAATATTGCGCCATCCAGGGCATCCGCACAGCAGGCTACGCCTGCGAGCCCGAGGAGCCTCACCCGAACTGGCAGGACACTTCCCTCTCCGATAAAAATACGGACGATTAGGCTTTCTATTCCTGGCCCCCGTTGTCGCGTGAACTGACACTTCCTGGCCCGTTCGATCGGGTTAAAGTGCGACCGCGCATCAATCACCTGCATTGCCAGAAACGGCAACGCGCCTATGGTGGCGGGAACAATTCCAATATGCTTTGTGCCTTGCGACAACGGGGCCGGGAGAACCATCACATGTCAGAACCTGCCATTGTGCGAAATTCGTCGCTTGATCAGTCGCTCGAGGAGGCGCGGTTCATCTATGCGGACAAGCGCCCCGAAACCCGTCGTATCCATGAGGAAGCCTGCGAAAGCATGCCCGGCGGAAACACCCGCACGGTGCTCTATCACGGTCCGTTTCCCCTGCGCGCACTAAAGGGAAAAGGTGCCTTCATTACCGATGTCGACGGTCATGAGTATCTCAACCTTCTGGGCGAGTACACTGCCGGTGTGTTCGGCCACAGCAATCCGGAAATCGTCAGAGAGTTGAAAAATACCCTCGATTGCGGGCTCAATCTCGGCGCCCAGAATGCCGGTGAGCCAAAACTCGCATCACTTGTCACGCAGCGCTTTCCGGCAATCGAAAAAGTGCGTTTCACAAACTCCGGAACCGAAGCCAATCTGATGGCGTTGTCGACAGCCCGTGTTTTCACAAACCGCAAGGACGTGATGGTCTTTTGCGGCGGCTATCACGGCGGCTTGCTCTATTTCGGCGGTGACGGCCTGCCGATCAATGCACCGTTCCCCTATGTTGTCGCGGCGTACAATGATTTCGATGCGACACGCGGCCTCATCGCCGCACATGCCGAAACACTGGCCTGCGTCATTGTCGAACCGATGCTCGGTTCGAGCGGCTGCATTCCCGGAAAACCGGAATTTTTGCAAATGCTGCGGGACGAGACCGAACGCGCCGGAGCGTTGCTGATCTTCGATGAGGTGATGACCTCCCGTTTCGGCCGTCACGGCGCATCGGATCTGCTTGGCATCACTCCCGACATGATGACGCTCGGCAAATGGGTCGGCGGCGGCATGTCGTTCGGCGCCTTCGGCGGCCGGTCGGATATTATGGATATTTACGATCCGACAAAACCAGGCACGCTGCCGCATGCGGGCACGTTCAATAACAACGTTCTGTCGATGAGCGGGGGTGTCGCCGCGCTAAGCAGTGCCTTCACTTCAGACAAGGCTGAAGCGCTCCATACCCGTGGCGAACGCATACGCGAACGGCTGAACGATCTGTTTGAAAGCCATGGTGTCGCGCTCTTCGCCAGCGGTTCCGGCTCACTTATGAATATCCATCCGGTCAATGGCCCAGTCAGCAGCGTTGACGACATCGCCGGCGGCGACGAACGAATCAAGGAGCTGCTTTTCCTCGACCTCCTGGATCGGGGCATATATGTGGCAAAGCGGGGATTCATCGCACTTTCGCTGGCTGTGTCCGATGACGATCTCGATCGTTTTGTGTCGGCGCTTGATGACATCATTTCGGTTCGCAGGCTGCTGCTGCCGGTCAGAGCAGGTCAGTAACGCCTGCCCCCTGTCGGCAGTGCCGGGTCCGCAATATCGGTCAGCGACATGGCACATTTTAGTAATGCTAAAATTTCTTGACTCTCTTGCGTGCATGACCCACAATTTTAGTATTACTAAAATAGGAGGAAACCATGCCCCGCGCCTGGGTTATTCACCACTATTCCGGCTATCAGGGTCTGACGCTGGAAAATTTCGACGCACAGGAACCCGGTCCTGGAGAAATCCGTTTGAAGGTCGAGGCCTTTGCCCTCAACTGGGGCGATATGGACCTCATGTGCGATCGCTACTCGTTCAGCTTTCGCGAATTTCCCGCCCGTATCGGGATAGAGGCCGCCGGCATTGTCGATGCGGTGGGAGCGGATGTCACCGGCATCGAGATCGGCGAACGCTATTGCACGCTTCCGTATTTCTACTACGAGCGCGGCGCCAGCACGGAGTCCATGGTCGTTGACGCGCGTTACCTGACGAAAGCACCGCCGGGCCTTTCCGCTGTGGAGGCCACCTCAATCTGGATGCAGTATCTGACGGCCTATTTCCCCATTGTCGAGATATCCAAGGCGGCGCCTGGCAAGACCTTCCTGATAACAGCGGCAACCGGAACGGCCGGAACGGCGGCACTTGAGATCGGCAGGCATTGCGGCGCGACGATGATCGCCACCAGCCGCTTTGACTATAACCGACCTTATCTTGAGGCTGCCGGCGCCGACCATGTCATCATCAGCGGCAGCGGTGATATTGCCGGGCAGCTGCGCGAACTCACTGATGGCAAAGGAATAGACGCTGCCTTCGATCCCATCGGCGCGGGTATGATCGGGCAATACGCGCCGGCGCTTGCGCGCAATGCACGGATTTACTTTTACGGCACGCTGGACGAGACCATGCCGACACTGCCCATCGTCGACATGTTTCAGGCAAATGCGGTCTTTCATCCCTATTCCGTCTTCAACTATGTCGAGGACGAGGCGATGTGCAGCAAGGGGAAGGCTTTCATTTATGACGCCATAGCATCAGGCTCCATCACGCCGCGCATCGACCGGACCTTTCCGATGGAAGGCTACAGGGATGCTTGGGACTATCTGAAGGAACCGCGAAAAACCCACGGCAAGGTGGTCATAGAAACCGGTCTTTGACCACATCCCGAGTTGCCCTTGCATCTCCTGACAGAAAGCTGTCAGGAGCCTCATGTATGATCGATGCAGATTGAAATTTGCGGGAATCAGCGCGATGGCCGAACCATTTAAAAATGTATTCAATCCTGATCTTATCGCGGCTATGGGCCGACACTTTGCCATGCAGTCGCCAGATTTCGATGCCGACCGTTTCGCGGCACTGGCTACCGGGGGGCTGGAGGCTTTGGAGTTCAAGCAACGGTCAAACCAAATCGTCGACGCACTGGAAGCCTGCCTTCCGAATGATTTCAGATCCGCCAGCGGCATACTGACTGGTGCACTGCACCCCGAAGACGATGTTGATCTTTCAGACCAGACCGTTGATGAGCACGGCATTCGCGGCTGGGGCATCATTCCGATGTCCGACTATGTGGCTCGCGCTGGTCTCGACGATTTCGACTTCAGCATGGATGTCTTGAAGGAAATGACCAAGCGCTCAAGCGCGGAGTTTGCGGTGCGTCCGTTTCTGAAGGCCGATCCCGACAGGGCAATGCGCCATGTTCTGAAGTGGTCTCGCGACAGCAATTTCCATGTCCGCCGTCTTGCGTCTGAAGGCATCCGTCCACGTCTGCCCTGGGGTATGAGGCTCGGCATGTTTGTCGACGACCCATCGCCTGTTCTGCCGGTGCTTGAGAATTTGCGGGATGATCCTGAGGAATTTGTCCGCCGTTCGGTCGCCAACAACCTCAATGATATCGCCAAGGACCACCCCGATATTGTTTCAGGCATCGCCCGTAACTGGTTAGCCGGAGACCCCGGACGGAACCGGGGAAGACTTGTCCGTCACGCCTGCCGCACGCTGATCAAATCCGGCCATCGCCCGACGCTGGAGGCACTCGGATACGGACCCCCGGCCGTGACACTCGAAGCACTCGACCTTGACCGAGATACTGTCCAATTCGGCGACGCCATCCGATTTTCGGCCGATATTCGCTCGGCCAGCGACGATGCGCAGGAGCTGGTTGTCGACTATGTCGTGCATCATCAAAAGGCCAACGGCACAACGACCCCCAAAGTGTTCAAATGGACGACAATGCGTCTTGCCGGCGGTGAAAACAAACGGCTTGAGAAAAAGCATGCCTTTCGGCCGATCACCACGCGCGTCTATTATGGCGGACAACATATCATTGAAATTCAGGCCAACGGTCAGAGCCTCGGGCAGCGTGCGTTCACGCTGGTCATGTGACCCGCGTCAGACGGATGTTTCAAACTGCTCAGAAACCGTGTCACGAAACCGCCGGCTGACCGGCACGACATCACCATTTGCCAATCGCAACTTCATGTTGCGGTTTTCCGTAAACACTTCCGTCACGGCCGCATGCGCGACCCAATGGGAGCGGTGAACCTGCATGCCAAGTGGCCGCGGCAATGTTGCGACGACATCGGAAAACCGCCCGAGGACCATTCGCTGCTCTTCGTTGGAGTTGATGATCACGTAGTGCTCCTGCGCCTCGACCCGCATGAGCGTTCCCTTGAGCGGTGGATCGAGCATCGGAAGTATCTTTCCGACAAGGGGAAGCGGTGTCTCAACCGGCTCCAATTCCGCATGTGCTGCAAACGTAACCCCTGCACCGGCAACCAGAAATCTCGGCAGCGACAGCAATAGACAGACAAACAGATGGTCATCGGCCAGATACACGACCTCCAGAAAAAACTCGCGCAGGAAGGACGCTCCGCCAAGTCCCGCCGTCGCCAGACCCAACTCGGGAAAACCAAGCACGATATCCAGAGCCGTCGTTGCCAGCACAAAGGGAAACAGGCTGACAAGAAATGCCGACAGGAAGAGCGGGTAGCGCCTCGCGGTACAAATGCCGGCCACCTCAAGCAGGCTCCTGAACGCCACAAACAACCCGCATTCAATTGCAATGCGGACAATCCAGTACAAGTACAGAAATATCCGTCTTTCCCCGAACGTGTTGGGATTGGTCGCGGATATGGCTCCCGCAATGCAGAGCGCCGCCAATAGCACATAAAGCAATTCGGTGCGTTTCATAGCGACAGGAATTCCGGTTCATTCGTGCTTCTTGAATAGTACACTAGTGTAAATCAATGAATTGTAACAGGAAAATTGGTCTGTTCCGACCAATTGCGCAATGTTATCGCCATTCAAGAAATGGCGAACCGTTATTGTTGTACACCATTTTCAGGACGCCATAATAACGTTTCATCAATCGCCCGCCTCGGTGCGACAGGTCGAATTATATGGATGTTCCCAAACACCCCTGAAAGGAAATACCCATGCTCAAGAAAGCACTCCTGGTGTCTGCCATGCTCATCGCGCCCACAACGGTCGCCGCTGCTGAAGATCCGCCCATGGGCTTTTTCATTACCAGTGTCAGCCCTGGCGACGGCGCCAATCTGGGCGGTCTTGAAGGTGCCGATGCCTATTGTCAGAAACTCGCCGAAGCCGCAGGAACAACGGGCCGGACATGGCGCGCCTATCTCAGCACCGAAGAAGACGGCAAACGCGGGACGTCTGCCCGGAACCGCATCGGCGACGGGCCGTGGTACAATGCCGTCAGCGAGCTGATCGCAGTCGACATTGACCAGCTCCATCTCAATCCCAACATCGTCAAGCGCACCGCACTCGATGAAAACGGCAACCGCGTAAAAGGCCGCGGCGACAGCCCGAACGAACACGATATACTGACAGGCTCCATGGCCGACGGCACCGCCTATTTCCCCGATGACAATGATCACACATGCAGCAACTGGACCAGCAATGGCGAAGGCAGCGCGCAGGTCGGCCATCACGACCGTCACGGTGGCGGCAACACGTCCTGGAACTCTGCCCACGCATCGCGCGGATGCAGTGCCGAAGACCTTACCAGAACCGGCGGCGCGGGGCTGTTCATGTGCTTTGCGGCGGACTGATCATGAAACTTCGTCTGCTCCAGGCCGCTCTTGCATCTCTGATCTGCCTTCCCGCCCTGGCGGATGAAGGTCACGTCCCGATTGGGGACGCGATTAAAAATGTACCCATTTTTGACGCGCATATGCACTACAAAGAGCCGGCCTGGGGACCCTACCCTCCTGAAACCGTTATTGAGCTGATGGACAGGAACGGCGTTGCCATGGCGCTGGTATCGTCGACACCCGATGAGGGCACAATCCGCCTGTTCGAAGCGGCGCCCGACCGGATCGTTCCAGAACTGCGTCCCTATCACGGCAGTGCCGGCTCCGGTAACTGGACCAAGGCTGATGGCATGCTGGACTACCTCAAGGACCGTCTGGCGCGCTATCCGCATGAGGGGCTTGGCGAATTTCATGTGCACCGGCTTGATCCGGACGATCGGCAATTGCTGCAAGACGTCGCCGCCCTGGCCATGGACAATAAAATACCAATCCACATTCACTCCGGCGCCGGTCCGGTCGAACTGTTTTTCGAGCTTGATCCGGAACTGACCATCATCTGGGCGCATGCGGGCATGTCGGAGCCGCCGGAAAAGGTTGACGAGATGTTGTCGCGTTATCCGATGCTCTACGCCGACACGTCGTTTCGCGAGGGTGATATTCTCAGCGAGTGGGAACGATGGCAGCCGGTTATCATGCGGCATGCCGACAGACTGATGGTTGGCACGGATACCTGGGTCAACAGCCGGTGGGACAATTATGACGGTATTATCGCAAGCAACAGACGATGGCTGTCTCAGCTGCCGCGTGAAATTGCCGAACGCATAGCCTTCCGCAACGCACAGGACCTGTTCCGGCGTGATACCGGTTCGATGACATTCAAGAACAAGCCCGGCTAGAGCAAATCTGGCTTAGATTGAATCATTTGACCGGAGCGATTTTATTCGCTGACAAGGCGGGTTGCGTGCCGTGGTGCCAACCCACCACAAGGGCGAGCCAACGCAGTCAGGGG
>JAAEOH010000103.1 GCA_024244645.1 Hyphomicrobiales bacterium | reverse complement strand
GTGCCCGAACGAGGCAATCAAGGCGGGAGATCCGTTCTATATCATCGATCCGATGAAATGCACCGAATGCGTCGGCGCCGAAGACGAACCGCAATGCAAGCTGGTGTGTCCGGAAGACTGCATTGTGCCCAATCCGGACTGGGAAGAGACACCGGAAGAACTGCAGGAAAAGTTCGAACAGTTGAACGGCTGAGACCGCAGACCGGCGAGATCACGCGCTCAGGCTACGCCGCAGGACCACGCGCTGGGCGGGCGCAAACCCGGCCATATTGAGAAAACTCAAGAGTTCCACGTGGTTCCAATCGAGTTCGGTTCTGATCCGATCAATCCGCAGCGTCGCCAGATTGGCGATCAGTTGCGATATAAGGGCCTGGCCGACGCCTCGCGAACCATAGTCCGGGTCAACCCCGATCGTGTCCATGACCGCCTCGGGATCGGTTCGGCCGAACTCACCAAAATCTACCCTCGCCATGATGAAGCCGACGGGGTGCCCGTCCAACTCGGCGACCAGGGAAACCCTAACGCCGGATTCGGTCATAACTTCGCACTGCTTGCGCCGGAAATAGGCAGTGCGGTCCTGTCCGGTAGCCCGCCGGTCGATTCTGATCATCGCATCCAGATCAGCCTCATTCATCGAGCGGACCGGTATGCGATCGCGTGAGAGAGCCTCGAAATCGTCGCTTTGCGGCGAGCTGTAATCCCGTTCGGCCGGTTCGTCGGCGCGGATGGGGATGAGTGGGGGCTGATTTACGGGCACGGGATGTCTCCTGGGGTTCACAAACACACTACAATGCGGGCCGAGCGGTGGAACAGCTGAGTACAATGCGGGGCGCCAACTCAAAACCGGCGTGCGCAAAAAAGCCAACCAGATCCTGATTTGCCCACTGGACCTGACTGGTGAATTCCGTCACGCCCTTGTGGCGCAGCACCTCTTCGATCGCGGTCAGCAGCTGATGGCCGATATCCTTGTGCTGGTGAGCCAGGTCGACGCCGATTGCGTCCAGAGAAGCACTGGCGCCCGGCTTGCCGAACTCACCGTCCACAAGCCGCGCCAATGCGAAGCCGACAAGGCGGTTGTCAATGCGCAAGCCGACATAGACAAAATCCCCCGGATTTTCCAGCGCCGCTGCCAGCCGGCGTTTGAAAAAGTCGTGCCGCGAGGCGCCGGTCAAAGCCTGGTCGATGGCAACGACAGCGTCCAGATCTTCAGGGGTGAGCGGTCCGACATCGAAGGGTTCGGCTTTCTTGGTTTTGGATTTTGTCATGTCATCCTCCTGCGGTTACGACGCGCTGCCGTAAGCCTCAGACAGCGCAAAATCTGTTTCAGCATCCAGCAACTCTTCGACCATCGGCAGAAGCGCCATTTCTTCTTTCTGGATGTGTGCCTGCAGCCGCTCGATCAACTCTCCGGCTGGCGTCCTGAATTCGCCCCAGCTCTGATCGTCAAAACCGTCGGCGAGGGCCACCCGCGCGCGATCGACAACTTCCTGCCCAAGGGGCAGGATCGCGCGGTGCTCTTCGCTGAGATGATCGCAAATGTCGGTATCGCCGGCCTCCGACAAGCGGGTGAACAGCTCGTTCTCCTCAAAGGCGAAGTGATCGCTGACCTCGCCGTCAATGGCGGTTGCGATTTTCTGCAGCACTGTCCTCACCGCCGGATCGTCGACACCGGGGGCCCGGCGCCCGGCCCGGCCAATGAATGTCTCCAGATCCTCGATCATCGCCATGGTCGCGCGATGTTCCTCGTGCAGAATTTGGGTGGTTCGGTGACTAAACTGCATTGGCTGTCCTCGCGGTTATGGTGCGTTTTCCCGTGCGGTTCAGTTCCCAACCGCGGAGCTTATAGCGCTGGATTTTACCCTTGGCGTTTTGGGTGCGCCGTCGGTGCGTTCGCGTCTCGGATCGATGAACGCGGACTTTTCTCTTTTGTCCAAGTCTACATATTCATCGGCGAAGTCGCGCAATGCCTTGTATTGCCGGGACAATTTCACAGCTCCGATCCATTTTTCGAGAATTCGCACAGTCGTGAATGGGCGCATATTCGGCAATCGTCAGTTCGATTAAACGTATTAAAGTACTATAATACGTGTTTTAAAACTGAAGTCCAGTTTCTTGTTGATTCAATAAGGAGAGCGAGTCGCATGGAAGTCCTTCATCCGCCCACCCCAGCGTGTACAAACCTTGGCCGGATGATGCGCGGAGACCCTGTATAATTGCCGATCTCCGAAACCGGGAGCTGGCGTTCCGGATCGGCAGCAAGCTCGATCAACGCGAAGATCGCAAGGCGGCTTGAGCCTTGCAGCATCATGTCAATCGATTGCGCATATGCGCAGAAAGCGGTTCCTTTGAATTTGTAAAAAGGTATAATAGTACGAAAATAGGAATTTCAACTATCCTCTAGGCATAGACATGAAAAGGCTCCTTGCCGTGACCATCAATGGCGTCAAGCGCGAAGATGCGGAGCCGGATATTCTGCTGCTCGTCGACTGCCTGCGGGAGGACAGGAGACCTACGGGGCAAGAAAGGCTGTGATGGAGGAGAATGTGGTGCTTGCACGGTGCTGGTCGATGGTTAGTCGCGGCTCTCTTGCATAACTCTCGCCGCGACCTGCAGGGGCACGGTCCTGGCACGGCGTGCTCGCACTGTGCGAGCGGAGCAGCAAAGCCTGCGCACTCGACCGGTGAGCCCCATGCAATGGTCAATCTCAAGCTTGATTTCGACGCCGGCATCAGGGCGCTGACGAAGGAGGCCAACATTGATCAGGGCTCGACCGCCATTTTTGTGCTCGCCGCAGCCAGGGTACTGGGCGGCGCTCTCTCCCGCGTCCGGGTGATCGCCAATGACACTGTGATCACACGCAAGGACAACGGCTCCCATTCGCCGCGTGTCACGTTCATGGCTGGAAATGCCACAATAGAGGCGGCCCGGCGACTGTGCGCCATCGCCTGGTGGCGGGCTCCTCGTCTGCTAGCGAAACTTCAATCGGGATGACTGAACAATTGGCAAAAGAGTGGCCCGCGCCGGACGGTGTCCACATCGATGTGCGCGGCCTGCCGCCGCCGGAGCCCATGGTGGCGATCCTGACGCTGCTGGAACGGCCCGGTATGAAAGGCCCGTTGATCGTTCATCATGATCGCGAGCCCATATTCCTGTATCCTGAACTGGCCGAGCGCGGCTGGCAACATGAGATAATCGCTGGCGAACCGGGTGAAATCCGACTGCGAATTGCGAGGTGTCGATGAGTTTAGCTGCCGCGGCCTTTCTGGGCGGTGCAAAGAGCAGACTGCTTCCGGCCTCCGTGCCGTTCAGTTTCTTCACCGCCGCGACCGGTTTTCAGGTTCTTGCCTGGGGTGCGCTGGTGCTCTCCGCAGATGAGTTGCCTGGTTTCAGGGGCGGGCCCGGGTTGATCCTGGCTGCAATCCATCTACTCACCCTGGGCGTTCTGGTTACGACCGCCATGGGTGCGGCTTTTCAGCTTCTGCCAGTTGCAACCCGTCGTCCGCTTGCCGCAGTCTGGCTCGCCTGGCTCAGCTTCTGGCTCCAGGTGCTTGGCACATTCGTGCTGACGTTCGGTATGGCGATCGGCGGTCAAGAGGCCATGTACGCCGGCGCGAGCATTGTCACAGGTGCGCTCGTCATCTTCATGCTCATCGTTGCGGATAACCTGCGGCGTGCGCCTGACTTGCCAGTTGTTGCAGCGCACGGATGGGGATCTCTTGTCGCAATGCTCGGATTTATCAGCCTTGGCATTGCGCTGATAGCTGACTACGGCACAGGGTTGCTAACCGACCATCAATCGGTTGCACTGGCGCACATGATCCTCGCTGCGTTCGGTTTCATGGGTCTCTTGAGCTTCGGCTTCAGTCAAGTCTTAATTCCCATGTTCGCCCTGTCGCGCGCCTTGCCGCCCAGGCTTGGATGGAGCGAGTTCTGGCTCAGCATCGCTGCGTGTGCGCTTGGCTCGATTGCTGCGCTGAGCGGCTATCGTGCAGGACTCTTGATTGCGGTAATGGTCGGTCTCGGCGCGTTGGGTGCATATCTCTGGCTTATGAAAGAGGCACTCCGCACCGGGATGCGCAAGCGCCTCGGCCTGTCATTTGTCCTGATCAAACTGTCCTGGGCCTGCCTTGCGCTCTGCCTTGCCCTTGGACTGGTGCTGCTATCGGGAATCACTGCCCCGAACGGCGGAGTTCTGTTCGGGTTTCTGTTGCTTTCAGGGTGGCTCTTGACCTTCCTGACCGGCATTCTGCAGCGCATCATGCCGTTCCTTGCCTCAATGCACGTCGCTGGCAAGAACAGCAAGCCGGCCCTTTTGTCAGAGCTTACTGCCGGCTTGCCGCTCAAGATTCACGCGGTTTGCCACATTGGCGCAGTTGTCTTGTGCTCGATCGGAATTGGTGCGAACAGCGTATTTCTGGCGAGATCCGGAGCCACCCTTGGCCTTGTCGGCGCGTTGGCTTTTGCGCTCTTTGCATCATTGATTGTTGTCAGGCTGCGAACGGTCGAAAAGTGAAAACAGCCCGGCGAACCCACCCAGCGCGCGCTTTTTCGTCACGGGATGCAGTATCAGCCAACATTCACCGGTACCGCCATGGCCGAATTGCCGATGGCGCGACCCTGAATAAGCCAGTGACCGCAGCCGCGCAGGACCAGTCCCTCGATCATTTCGGCAATTGCGCGCAGGGCGGTCGCCCCCTGCGGATGCCCCATATGAGGGAGCTTCCGAGAAGGTTCATAGCGCGCCAGCCGATACCCATCGACCGGCGAATGAAATGTCGTTGACGGCAAACGGATTGTGCGATTTGATCACGGTCAAGTCGGCAATTGTCAGATCGGCAGCGGCCAGTGCCCGTCAGCTTGTCGCGATGCGGGCAGAGGGTATTAAGCTCTTTTTCTCGGTGCATTCCCACTGAGACAAGTTGGATCGTGGTCTAACCGTTTGGCGGCAGCTCCGGTGCGTGCTCTTGCGGTGCGGTCACCACCATGCGTTCGCTGCCATCGGACGCATGGGCCAGGACAGCGAATGTCACGCTGCCGCCATCGCGTACCGGCCTCAGTCCAGCCAGTTTTTCGGCGCTGGTCGGACAAACGCCGCTGCCACCTTCGAGGGTCGAGACGGCCTTGCGAAACCGTGCCCGAGCTGCCGAAAAAAGCAATGCGCAAGATACAGCGCTTCAAGCTGAGGGAGGGTGTGTGATGGCCCGTATCAATTGGCATCAGGACCCGGTGGCGACGACCACTGTCGGCGCAAAGGCGCTCGAATATGCTTGCTATGGCCCTGCGCCGGACGAGGCGCCGACCATCGTCATGCTGCACGAGGGATTGGGATGCCTGGCGCTGTGGCGCGACTTCCCGGAAAGAATTGCCGCCGCTACCGGCTTTGGCGTTTTCGCCTATTCCCGTGCCGGCTACGGACGGTCAGACACAGCCAATCTTCCGCGTCCGCTGGACTATATGACGACAGAGGCGGTGGACGTGCTGCCACAGTTGCTGGACCAAATCGGCTTTCGGCGCGGCATTCTGCTCGGCCAGAGTGACGGCGCCACGATAGCCGCCATCTATGCTGGCAGTGTCGAGGATCACCGGGTGCGCGGCCTCGTGCTGATGGCGCCGCACTTCTTCACAGAGCCGATGGGGCTTTCCGAGATAGCGAAGACAAAGCAGGCGTACGAGACTGGGCCGTTGAGAGCGCGCATGGCGAAATATCATCGCGATGTGGACAACACGTTCCGCGGTTGGATTGATGCTTGGCTGCACGCGGACTTCGAGAGCTGGAATGTCGGAGATGTCATCGACTATCTGAGGATTCCGGTCCTGGCGATCCAGGGCAGCCAGGACGAGTACGGCACATTGGCTCAGATCCGCGAAATCGAGAACCGTATTTATTCGCCACTCGATACCGTAATACTGGCCGATTGCAGGCATTCGCCGCAATTCGACCAGCCTGACAAGACGCTGGTGGCCATCGTGGATTTTGTAACGCGCCTCGAGCGCATCGAGGCGGCGGATGTGGAAATCGCATGAGGCTGGAAAGTTTTGTCAGCAATATATGGATTGTCGGAAACCGAAAGGATCGCCTACTCATCAATCCCATGATGGCAGTAATCATTACGACCGCCGATGCCTCAGGTATCGGCATCGCGGCTGGCCTTGAGTAGGCGCGCCGTGCCGGCGGCGAGGCACTGCGCCGGGTGTGGTCATCCAGGTTCATGCATTCAACTTCCCATCTTGGGTTATGTGGAGAAAAACGCGTTGGCGACTCTGAACGGTAGCCCGAGCCTTGCCAGCCACGGCCTCCGCTTCTTTGTCCTGTCACAAGATGAAGAATGTCATCGTGGCGGGGTTTTTGCCTCAGGGTAATGCCTTATGACGAAATCCTGCAGGCGTGCATCCTGGAGCAGAGGTGGGCGGTTTGCGCGGCCTTGCTTTCCCTATGCGACAAACAGCCGTGCAAGGGTTTTCCAAGATGCTGGGCCGGTTTTGCGGTTGCATGCGCGAAGCGTCTATTTCATCTTTCGAAGGCACTGCCGGCAATGCATGATAATGCATAATGATGGCAAATCGCCAACGCGAAAACCAGACCGGCAATCATATAAGCGGCGGAAATAGCGAATTTATTTCAAGAGATAGTGATATAGAGCATAATCGCGTTTACTACTTTCATTTTCTGCATTATAATGCAATAAACGGAGACGCTTCAGGGAGATCCAACTGTGAGCAAAATTATCGATTTTCAAACCGACCCGTCCAAATACAGGCATTGGCGTCTCGAATTCGATGGTGAAGTGGCAAATCTCTATATGGATGTCGACGAAAAAGGCGGTCTGTTCGAGGGGTACGAGTTGAAGCTGAACTCCTATGATCTGGGGGTGGACATCGAGCTGGCTGATATCGTGCAGCGGCTGCGCTTTGAACACCCGGAAATCAAGGCAGTCGTTTTGCAATCTGGCAAGGACCGTGTCTTTTGCGCCGGTGCCAATATTCGAATGCTCGGCGGTGCCACGCACGACCACAAGGTCAATTTCTGCAAGTTTACCAATGAGACGCGCAATACGTTCGAAGCGGCTGCTGCTGATTCCGGCCAGTTCTACATATGTGCCGTCAAGGGCACTTGCGCCGGCGGCGGTTATGAGCTGGCCCTGGCATGCAATCATATCATGCTGACAGACGACAGCTCCTCGTCCGTCGCTCTTCCGGAAGTTCCGCTGCTTGCAGTCCTTCCCGGCACGGGCGGCCTGACGCGCGTGACGGACAAGCGCAAGGTGCGTCGCGATCTGGCGGATGTGTTCTGTTCGATCGAGGAGGGCGTCAAGGGCAAGCGCGCCAAGGAATGGCGCCTCGTGGACGAGTTGGTGGCGAATTCCCGCTTCGACGAAACCGTGCAGGAGCAAGCCAGAGAGTTCGCCAAACTATCCTCTCGCCCGTCTGATGCAAAGGGCATCGAGCTGAAGCCTCTCGACCGGACTTTCGCTGACGACGGCTCGGTGCTCTATTCGACCGTCGAGGTGAGCGTGGACCGCAAAGCGCGACGCGCGACGATCGCGATATCCGGCCCCGGCGCGGCGGCCCCGGAATCGATGGATGCTTTCCAGGCGCAGGGATCGGATGCTTACATGCTGCGTCTCGCGCGCGAACTGGACGATGCGATCCTGCACCTTCGGTTCAACGAAACGGAGCTGGGTCTGCTGCTGTTTGAGACACAGGGCGATCCCGAGCTGCTCAAGGCGCATGAGAACCTGCTTCTGGTCAATAGCGAACACTGGCTGGCCAATGAGGTCCTGCACCACTGGAAGCGTGTTCTGAAGCGCATCGACATGACGTCCCGGTCACTTGCGGCGCTCGTCGAGCATGGCTCCTGTTATGTCGGCGTTCTGGCCGAACTGCTCTTCGCCGTCGACCGCAGCTATATGATGGAGGGCGATTTCGATGGCGACAACCGGGCCATAGCGGCGATTACGCTTTCGCAATCCAATTTCTGCCGATACCCGATGGGCAACGATCTGACACGGCTGGAAACCAGGTTCCTGGGCGAGCCGGAAAAAGTGGCAGAGGCCAAAGCGAGGATCGGTGAAGCGCTCGATGCCTGTGAGGCTGCCGAAATGGGATTGGTTACCTACGCCTATGACGATGTGGACTGGGAGGACGAAGTGCGCATCTTCATGGAGGAGCGCGCCAGCTTCTCACCCGACGCCATGACCGGCATGGAGGCCAATTTACGCTTCGCCGGTCCCGAGACCATGGAAACGAGGATCTTCGGCCGGCTCACCGCTTGGCAGAACTGGATTTTCCAGCGCCCAAACGCGGTGGGCGAGAACGGTGCTTTGCGGCGGTACGGCTCGGGCGTGCGCGGCACTTACGACATGCGGCGCGTTTGAATTTCACGGATATAAGGGAAGAAACCCATGCTTGATCTCATCAATGTCAGCTATGACACGCAGATCCCGAACAATGTTGGACTGTCTTCAGACAAGAGGGTGCTGAAGGCGCTGGAGAAGTGGCACCCCGGTTACATCAACTGGTGGAACGATCTCATACCCGACAATTTCCAGCAGAGTCTGGTATATCTGCGTACCGCTGTCAGCGTTGACCCGAAGGGTTGGACCAAATTCGACTACGTCAAGATGCCGGAATATCGCTGGGGCATCCTTCTGGCGCCACAGGTCGAGGATCGAACTGTTCCCTGCGGCGAGCATATTGGCGAGCCTGCGTGGCAGGAGGTCCCTGGCGAATACCGCTCCCTGCTGCGCCGTCTGATCGTCATTCAGGGCGATACCGAGCCGGCGTCGGTCGAGCAGCAACGCTTTCTCGGCAAGACTGCGCCATCGCTCTATGACCTGCGCAACCTGTTCCAGGTCAATGTCGAGGAAGGGCGCCATTTATGGGCGATGGTCTATCTGCTGCACAAATATTTCGGCGCGGACGGCCGCGAGGAGGCGGACGACTTGCTTCGCCGTTCCTCCGGATCGGAAGAGGCGCCGCGCATGCTTGGCGCGTTCAACGAGGAGACGCCGGACTGGCTCTCTTTCTTCATGTTCACATACTTCACCGATCGCGATGGCAAGATGCAGCTTGAAAGTCTCGCCCAATCGGGCTTCGATCCGCTCAGCCGCTCCTGCCGTTTCATGCTGACGGAGGAAGCACACCATATGTTCGTTGGCGAAACCGGCGTGGGCCGCACCATCCAGCGCACCTGTGAGGCGATGAATGAAGCCGGGATCGAAGATCCGTACGACATCGACAGGATTCGCGAGCTCGGCGTGATTGACCTGCCGACGATCCAGAAGAAGCTGAATTTGCACTATACGCTGTCGCTCGATTTGTTCGGTCAGGAGATTTCCACCAATGCCGCCAATGCCTTCAACTCGGGCATCAAGGGCCGCTTTTTGGAACATCGCATTGATGACGATCACAGGCTGAACAGTGCGACCTACAATGTTTGCAGCGTTGTTGACGGCAAGATCGTCACCGAAGAGGTTCCGGCACTGACGGCCATCAATATGCGCTTGCGTGACGACTATGTCCACGACGCTTCGGGGGGTATTGGACGCTGGAACAAGATCATCGAAAAAGTCGGTGTCCAGTTCGCGCTGGCACTTCCGCATGAGGGCTTCCACCGCAAGATCGGAGTCTTTTCCACCGTGGCGATCACGCCCACAGGCGAGATCATCAGCAGCGATGCGTGGGAGACCCGATCGAAGGACTGGCTGCCGACCAAGGCAGACGGCGATTTCATCCAGTCGCTCATGAAACCGTGCTACGAACCAGGCCAATATGCAAGCTGGATCGCTCCGCCGAGGGTCGGGATCGACAATAAACCGGGCGATTTCGAATACGTGAAGCTGCACATGGCTTGACCGCAGGCCTGGGCCGTGGTGGCCTTCCGCCCGGGTGATACGAGAATGAAGGGAGAATCCGATAGAGACGGAAAAGGGAAGTTCCGCGGGACGCCGGCACGCGCCGGAACCTGAAATTCGGGCACCCTGTTGAGGCTCTACAGACCGCAAGGGCGGCTGCCGGCATATCGGTACAGCTGGAGCGTTTTCGCGGATCCTTTCCGAATCCGGGGATCAGGAAGGTCATGAGCAAACTTCTTAAGCAACATCTGATCGACCCTGAGATCTGCATCCGCTGCTATACTTGCGAGATGACATGTCCGATCGGCGCTATCACTCATGATGACGAGAACGTGGTGGTCGATGCATCCAAGTGTAAATTTTGTATGGACTGCATTGCACCCTGTCCGACAGGCTCTATCGACGAGTGGCGGGTGGTAGACGTGCCGCACAGCCTGGAAGAGCAGTTCGGTTGGTCGGAGCTTCCGGAGCAGGCCGAGTTCACCGCCGAAGTCGGTGAAGCGGAAACCGGGATTGAGGCGATTGACGAGGCCATGGCGGCTCTGCTGGAGGAAGCACACCGGGGAGCGGGCGGCAAAGTCAAGGCGCCGGTCTCGGCATCCAAACCCAGCATCAACATCTACAATCTCGGCAAACCCGCCGAGGCGGTTGTGCAGGGCAATTATCGGCTCACCACTGAGGACAGCAATTCGGATGTCCGGCACGTTATTCTGGATCTTGGCAGCCAGACCTTTCCGGTCCTGGAAGGTCAGAGCGTCGGTATTGTGCCGCCCGGGGTCGATGAGAATGGTAACACACATTTGCCTCGGCTCTATTCCGTCTCCAGTCCCAGAGACGGCGAGCGACCCAACTACAACAATCTGTCTCTGACTGTTAAACGAGAGGAACACGGGGTTTGCTCGAACTATGTCTGTGATTTGAAGATGGGCGACAAGGTCCAGCTGACCGGTCCGTTTGGGGCGA
Source organism: Hyphomicrobiales bacterium (assembly GCA_024244645.1). GTDB lineage: Bacteria > Pseudomonadota > Alphaproteobacteria > Rhizobiales > Rhizobiaceae > Hoeflea_A. The sequence goes on along the minus strand of JAAEOH010000103.1, from coordinate 12,472 downwards.
CCTTCTTGCTTCCGAACGATCCACAGGCGCACCTTCTAATGATCTGCACGGGGACCGGCTCCGCACCGTTCCGTGGCTTCACCATGCGGCGGCAGCGCGAAAATCCGGATTTGACGGATTCGCTGACCCTGGTATTTGGCGCGCGTAAGCCGGAGGATTTACCCTATTTCGGTCCGTTGAAAAAAGTGCCGGACTCCTTCATGAAAAAGTTTTTTGCCTTTAGCCGGCAACAGGACCAGCCGAAACAATATGTTCAGGACAAACTGCGCGACGCCGATGAACTGGTGGCTGGGCTGCTCAGCGATTCGAACGCCCATATTTATATTTGCGGTCTAAAGGCGATGGAGCAGGGCGTCGAGGATGCGCTGTCCGATATCGCGCGCGGCGCTGGACTGGACTGGATATCGGTGCGGAACGAGATGCGGGAAAGCGGCAGATTTCATGTGGAAACTTACTGAAGCATGATAGATCCGGCAGTTGAGCCGAACCGAAAGCCTTTAGACAGCGGGCGCCGACGCCGCTGCGCCTCCGGCTCAGCTGTCCCGTCGGGTGAACACATTTGTTGTGTTCGTCAAACGAGTTTCGCGTCTGTAGCAAAATAATGCGGAATCCATGGGTGGGCGCCTGATTTCAGTTGCTGATTAAGCGGTGTATGCGGTAATTATGCAGTATTATTCATAAATCGGCGTTGCGGATGAACAAAATAACCAACTTTCACGGTGAAACCACTTCCGGTCAGAACGATTCGACGGTCGACACTTCGGGATCGGCGCTGATCGTGCGTGTCGGCGAAAGGGTGCGTAAGGCGCGCGAGCGCAAGGGTATTCCGCGGCGGGTGCTTTCGGAAATGTCCGGCGTCTCGCCACGATACCTTGCGCAATTGGAAACCGGCGAAGGAAATATTTCCATCGGTCTGTTGCAGCGGGTGGCGGTAGCGCTGGATCACCGCATCGAGTGGCTGATTGGTGAGGAAGATCCATGGACTTCCAAAGCTTTGAGGGTTGCTGACTTATTTCGATCAGCGACTTCTGATGTGCAAGATCAAGTTCTCGAAACTCTCAGTCCGGAGTCGGCAGAGAGTTTGCGCGCCCGCCGCATTTGCCTGATAGGATTGCGGGGAGCAGGAAAATCTACGCTTGGGGATCGGGTCGGATCAGCGCTGTCCATCCCTTTTGTGGAATTGAATCGCGATATTGAGGAACAAGCAGGCATGCCGGTTGGGGAAGTGATGGCACTTTACGGCCAGGACGGATACCGCCATTTGGAAGGACAGGCAATTGACCGGGTGATTGCCACCTACGACACAATGGTCCTTGCTGTTGCCGGGGGTATCGTGTCTGAACCGGATACGTTCAAAACCCTCTTAAACCGATTTCACACCATTTGGCTGAAGGCCTCTCCTGAGGAGCATATGACCCGTGTTCGCGAGCAGGGTGACGAACGTCCGATGGCAGGTAATCCGGAGGCGATGGAACAACTTAAGTCTCTTTTGACAAGCCGCGAGACGCTTTATGACAAAGCGCTTGCGCAAGTTGATACATCAGGAAAATCTGCCGATGATTCTCTGAAGGAAGTGCTGACCCTAATCGAGGACAGAGAGTTTCTTGAATAACGCGGCGGTTGACGTTCTCTTCCAATCAAAAGGGTATGAGGTTCGGCTGCCTTGCACAGTCAGTTACCAGGTTTGCGCAGGGTGTAACGTTGGCGACCTGGCGGGACACGCTGGAGCCGCTGCCGATGGGTGAGGCGAAGCGCGTGCTCGATCTACGCGAGAAAAGAGGAACCAAACCGCTGTTTTCGGTCTTGTAATGCCGCGGGTTCAACGGCCTCGGATGGCGAGCCGCCGCTGGTTCGGCTCAAATAGCGAATTCAGGTTCCAGGATTGCCGGGTCGGCGAAGCTGTCCTTCACATGCTGATCATAGGGCTTGCGCGCCCCGCGATATAGAACGCCGGTGTTGAAACCGTCATCGGTCATGATGCGACGGGCAGCACGGGCCGGGTCATCGGTGGCTTGGACCGCAGCGACATGGACCTGATTCTTCCAGGCCTTCTCATCGGGTCTGAACGTAACGCAGGGGCTGAGGATCTCAACAAAGGAAAATCCCGGATGGCGCACCGCCTCGACGATGGTACGCGTGGTGCTCTTGATGTCACCGGAGAATTCTCTGGCGACGAAGTTTGCTCCAGACGCCAGGGCGATGACCAGTGGATGAAACGGGCGAAGACCGGTGCCGCCGGGCGACAGGGCGCTGTCCCAGTCCGGTTCAGTCGTCGGGGATGGTTGGCCCTTGGTCATGCCGTAGACCTGGTTGTCCATCACGACATAGGTCAAGTCGACATTGCGCCGGCAGGCATGCAGGAAGTGATTGCCGCCGATCGAAAAGCCGTCGCCGTCGCCGCTCATGACAAACACTGTAAGGTCTGGCCGGGCCACCTTGAGGCCGGCGCCGAGTGGCAAGGCACGGCCATGGACACCGTGAAATCCGTAGCAGTTGGTGTAAGCTGGAATGCGTGACGAACAGCCGATTCCGGAGATTACGGCCACGTTTTCCGGCGCCGTGCCGAGTTCGGCCAACGCCTTTGTGAACGACAGCAATACGTGGAAATCGCCACAACCCGGGCACCATATGGGCGAGACACCGGAACGATAGTCTGCCGCCTTGAACGTGTCCGACTGCGCAAGGTTCATGATGCCCTCCAATTGCGGATCCGGGTGCATATTTCTGCCGGACCGATTAATTGCGGGCCTGCCCGGTGAAAGTGTTGGACCTCACCGGGCAGGTCGCAATTGGCACGCAAATACTGACGAAACTGGCCAGAGTGGGTCTGTTCAAGAATCAATATGCGTTGGGCACCCTCCAGGGCTGCAACAAGTTTGTCCTTGAGAAGCGGCGCAATCAGCCGCATTGCCACCAGGGTCACGCCGATGCCCTCGTCGGCAAGGGTAGCCATCGCCTCACGGGCGGCACCGGTGAGCGAACCCCACGTCAAGATCGTGAAATCCGCGTCGGCTCCGGCCACACCATTGTCCTCAATGGATGCCCAATGATTGCCGTAGTCGAAGCCGGCAATCTTGTTGTGTCGTTTGTCAAGCTGGCTCTGGTGATCGAGATTGTTCGATGACGGGATGCCCTTGACCGTGTGGCTCAGACCGTCAGCGGTGTACTGGCCGCCGGTGGTGCCTGGCAAAGCCATCGGCGAGACACTGCTGCCGGTCAGGGCATAGCGTTGGTAGCCTTCGTCCTCCACGGTCTCGACCACCGCGCGCCGCGCGATGAATGCGAGTTGTGTCGGCGGATCGACCACCACCTGGGCCTGGCCGAGCGACTGGTCGGACAAGACGATCGTCGGCACCTGCATGGCCTCTGCCAGGTGAACCGCCCATTGCGCCGCGAACAGGCAGTCGGCGACGCTGAGCGGCGCAACCACGATGCGCGGTGCATCGCCGTGGCAGCCATAAACGGCAATATTAAGATCGGATTGTTCGGATTTTGTCGGAATGCCCGTGGACGGACCGCCACGCATGACGTTGACGACGACGATCGGGATTTCGGATGCTGCCGCGAGACCGAGCGATTCGACCATCAGCGCAAGACCCGGGCCGGAAGTGGCGGTGATCGAAGGGCGGCCGCCGAAGGAGGCACCGATCGCCATGCTGATCGACGCCAGTTCATCCTCCGCCTGGACCAATGTCCCGCCGACTTTGGTCAGCGCCGGCGCCAGCCATTCCAGCACTTCGGTCGCCGGCGTGATCGGATAGGCGGCTGCAAAACGGATGCCGCCGCGAACCGCGCCGAGGCCGACGGCCTCGTTGCCGGTGATCAGCCAACGCCCAGTCTGGCTTGTGGCTGGAGTTTCAAGCGTGAATGACGATCCCAGTTGGGCGGCCTGCTGCACGCCGATCTGCACGCATCTGCATCCGGTCTCGATGGCCTGCTCGCCTTTTTCCGACAGTTTGTCTGCGATAACCGACGTCACGGTTTCGATCGGTAGGCCCATCAGTCCGACGAACAGTCCGACGGCAATCATGTTCTCCCGGCCGCCGGCAAGGCTGCCGGCAAGCTCCTTAAAGGGAATATATGCCTGGCTGACGCCCGGACCGGCAATTGTTTCCGGGACGTCGCCGTTGGCTGGATCTCCAATGACCAGCCCGTCCGGAGCCAGCGGCATCTCGGCGGCAAAACGGTTGGCATTGTGCCAGTCGATAGCGATCAGGATATCGAATGATCCGGTCATGCAGTCGACCGGTCGGGTTGAGAGGCGGACAAGTGCTGCCGCTTCGCCGCCGCGGATTTGCGCGCCGACCGAGCGGTTCATGATGCCGTACCAGCCGGCCTTTCCCGCGGCTTCCATCAGGATCGCTCCGGCGGTCAGCGCACCGGCGCCGCCACTGCCAACGATAGCAAATGAGATGCTTCTCCTGGTGCTGTGCGGCGCTTCATTCGGCATCATCGCAATCCTGTTTCAATCGACCCCCGGTCGCCTTCTATTTGGCTATTGACACCAAATACGCATTGAAGTACCATTTTACGATAATAGGAATTTGAGACGGTGTCAACTCAAGCTTGGCCGGGGCCGCAAAAGCACCGATCAGGCAGCAGAACCATTCAAAGGACAAGGTGCAGAAATGGCGCAACGTTGGTTGATGACCGGACAGAACGAGCCTCTGAAGCTGGAGGAGTTCGATCCGCCGGTACCCGGTGCCGACGAAGTGCTGGTGGAAATCGCGGGCTGCGGTGTCTGCCACACTGACCTGGGCTACTATTATGACGGGGTTCGTACCAGCCACGCCCTGCCTTTGGCGCTCGGCCATGAAATCAGTGGCACCGTGATTGCGGCCGGCGCAAATACCGGAGAGTGGCTGAACCGCCCGATTATCGTCTCGGCTGTTATCCCCTGCGGCGAGTGCGATGCCTGCGCGCGCGGCAAGGGTACGATCTGCCCGCATCAGAAGATGCCGGGCAATGACATTCAGGGCGGGTTTGCCAGCCACATCACCGTGCCGGCTAGGGGCCTTTGCCCAGTTGACGTAAATAGGCTGGAAGCCGTTGGACTGTCGCTTGCCGATGTCTCGGTAGTGGCTGATGCGGTGACGACACCCTATCAGGCAGTAGTCCAGGCAGGTGTATCGCCCGGCGATCTGGTCGTGGTCAACGGGGTCGGAGGCGTCGGCGGCTATGCCGTGCAAATCGCTGCAGCCATGGGCGCAACCGTCGTCGCAATCGACGTGGTGCCTGAGAAGCTCGAGGCGCTGACCAGCTACGGTGCAGCGTTGACTCTCAACGCCAGGGAATTTGACGGGCGAGCCCTGAAGAAGGAAATTGCCGGGTTCGCCGAGGCCAATGGCCTGCGCAGCACCGAATGGATCATTCTGGAATGTTCGGGCACAGCCGCCGGTCAGCTCGCCGCTTTCGGCCTGCTCAATCATGGCGCGACCCTGTGTACAGTGGGCTTCACCATGGACAAGGTCGAAGTCCGTCTGTCCAACCTGATGGCGTTTCATGCTCGGGTGCTCGGCAACTGGGGCTGCCCACCTGAACTCTATCCGGGTGCGCTTGAGCTGGTCATGGATGGCAGGGTGAAGATCTCGCCATTCGTCGAGCAGCATCCGCTCAGCGAGATCAATGAAATCTTCCAGGCCGTCCACGACGGCAAGTTTGCACGTCGCGCCATTCTGGTGCCTGCGGCGGCCTGAACCGGGAAATAAAGGAGACACGAAATGGATCTGGCAGCAGAAGAGCGGTTTGAGTTCCGGCCACATGATCTGGTGCCCGACGCGGCGCGCGAGGCGATCACTGGACAAGTCCTTTACGAAAAGCGCCCCGCCAAACGCCCCGATGGCAGTGTTGCCGAGGGTCTCTACAATGCCTGGATAACGCTCAACAATCCGACTCAATTCAATTCCTATACGACCGACATGGTCAAGGCGGTGATCCTGGCCTTCCGCGCGGCCTCGAATGCCCGGGACGTCAACGCCGTTGTGTTTACCGCGGCCGGCGACAAGGCGTTCTGCACCGGTGGAAACACCAAGGAATATGCCGAATACTACGCCGGCCGGCCGCAGGAATACCGCCAGTACATGCGGTTGTTTAACGATATGGTGTCGGCCATTCTCGGCTGCGACAAGCCGGTGATCTGCCGGGTGAACGGCATGCGCATCGGTGGTGGTCAGGAAATCGGAATGGCTTGCGATTTCTCCATCGCTCACGATCTTTGCCGCTTCGGACAAGCGGGTCCAAAGCACGGCTCCGCGCCAATCGGCGGATCCACCGACTTCCTGCCGCTCATGATTGGTTGTGAGCAAGGCATGGTGTCGGGTGTCCTCTGCGAGCCCTTCTCAGCTCATAAGGCCTGCCGGCTTGGCGTCCTCACCGACATTGTGCCGGCCCTGAAGGTCGACGGCGAGTTCGTGGCCAATCCTTTGGTTGTGCTCGACCGGATGACGGACGACTGGGGCCGCATCGTGCATGGCGAGTTCAAGACCGGCGATGAGCTGAAAGCCGGCAAGGAAATCATCGTTGCAGGAGAGGTGGATCTCAGCCTGCTCGATGCCAAGGTTGAGGAATTCTGTACCAAACTGCTCATGACGTTCCCCGACTGCACGACCAAGACGGTGGAGGAAATCCGCAAGCTCAAGCTGGAATCCTGGAACCGCAACAAGGAGGATTCGCGGGCCTGGCTGTCGCTCAACATGATGACCGAAGCCAGAGCCGGTTTCCGCGCCTTCAACGAGGGCAACAGGGAGGTTGGGCGCGAAGTCGACTTCGTTGCCCTTCGCCAGGAGCTCGCATCCGGCACTCGCTGGACCAGCGATTTCACTGACTCCCTGATGCCGGGAGCCGGCGCGTGACGTCACCGCTGAAAGTCTGGCTCGATCGCGATGGCACACTGCTGCGCCTGCGGCTAGATCGTCCTAAGGCCAATATCGTTGACGCGGAGATGATCGCGGCGCTCGACGCGGCGCTCAGCGCGCACCTCGACAACACGGGCCTTGTGGCGGTTCTGCTGGATGCATCCGGTCCGCATTTCAGTTTCGGCGCGAGCGTCGAGGAGCACCTGCCGAACCGGTGTACGGAAATGCTCACGGCACTGCATGCTCTGGTGCGGCGCATGCTCGAAAGTCCTGTGCCGATACTTGTGGCGATCCGCGGCCAGTGTCTGGGCGGCGGGTTTGAGCTAGCAATGGCCGGGCAGCTTCTGTTCATCGCGCCTGATGCCAGCCTGGGGCAGCCGGAGATGCAGCTCGGTGTGTTTGCGCCGGCGGCATCGGTCCTTTTGCCGGAGCGGGTCGGCCAGGCGGCGGCTGAAGACCTGCTCTATTCGGGCCGCAGCATTTCCGGCGACGAGGCGTTTCGACAGGGTCTGGTCAATGCCGTTGCCGAGGATCCCGAGCCTGCGGCCCTTGCCTATTTCGACAAACATCTGGCGCCTAAAAGCGCCAGTTCCCTGCGCCTTGCGGTGCGTGCTGCCCGCAGCGATTTTGTCGAACGGGTGATCGCCAAGCTCGCGGTCGTTGAGGAATTGTACCTCAAGGACCTGATGGCAACCCACGATGCGGTGGAAGGCCTTGAGGCCTTTCTCGCCAAACGTAAAGCAAATTGGCAGAACCGATGACCACTCAAACGACCACCTCCATCATCGATCGTTGTCAGGCGCTCTATGAGGATCTCGAGTTTACCGCGGCGCGGGACTGGAAGGACGCGAAACCGGGCCGGAAGGTCATCGGTTACCTGCCGGTCTATATCCCGCGCGAAATAATCCATGCTGCCGGCATGTTGCCGCTCGGCATCTTGGGCGGCGGCGACCAGCTCGAGGTGATCCACGGCGATGCTTATTACCAGAGCTACATCTGCCGCATTCCGCGCTCGACCATCGAACTCGGCGTCTCCGGACGGCTCGATTTTGTCGACGGCATGCTGTTCCCCTCGATCTGCGATGTGATCCGCAACCTGTCGGGCATGTGGAAGGTTATGTTTCCCGGGGTCTACTCGAAGTATTTCGATGTGCCGCAGACCTACGAGGATGAAGTCGGCGGCACGTTCTATGAAAACGAATTAGGCGAACTGCTGCACGATCTGGAAGAGCTTGCCGGACGCAAAGTCGGCGAAGACGATCTTCGCAGGTCGATCGAGGCCTACAACCGGAACCGGCAGCTGGTGCGCCAGCTCTATGCCTTGCGGGCGCAAAAGCCCTGGCAGGTTCCGGCTGCCGAAGCTTATCTGGTAATACGGGCCGGCCTCGTGCTGCCGGTCGAGGAGCACTCCGCTCTAGTTGAACAGTATCTGGCAGCCGCTGAAGCCGAGAGCAGACCAATACGCGACAACTGCCGGGTAATCGTCACCGGCATGTTCTGCGAACAGCCTCCGCTCAATATGATCAAGTCGCTCGAGCTGTCCGGCTGCTACGTCGTCGATGACGACCTGATGCTGGTGACGCGCTGGCTGATCGGAGATGTGCCGCTTGATGGAGATCCGCTGCACAATCTGTCGGCGGCCTTCCTGCATCATTCCGAATGCACCGCGGCGAAGTATGAGCCGAACCAGGAGGAAAAGGGTCAGTATCTTGTGCGGGCGGTAAGGAGCACCGGGGCGGAAGGCGTGATCTTCGCCTCGCCGAGCTTCTGCGATCCGGCGCTGCTCGACCGGCCGATGCTGCAGAACATCCTGAAAGCGGCGGGCATTCCCTATATCGCCTTCAAATACGCGGAGAATTCCGGACAGATGCAGCCGATCCGCGAACAGGCCGGAACCTTCGCCGATTCAATCAAACTGTGGAGCGCAGCATGAAGACCACCACCAGCCCCGGGAATTCCAGCGACGTGCTCAAAGATGCTTCCATGCTGAAGCAAAAGGAGATGATGGCGAAACATTATGACCGGCTGACGAACGCCGAAGCCAATGGCGACAAAGTTGTCTCGACCTTCGTGCCGGGCAATCTCAACGAGCTGATCATGTGTTTCGACCTGGTCAACAACCTTCCCGAGGTCAACGCGATCCAGAGCGGCCTGCGCCGCAAGAGCGGGGCCTATGTCATGGAGGCGGAAAAGGCCGGCCATTCGGAAGACGTGTGCACCTATGTCAAATCCGATATTGGCATGATGGCCAAAGGCAATATCGGGCCGAACGGAAGCAAGCTGCCCGATCCGGATGTCCTTCTGCTGTCCTACACCGGCTGCTTCACCTTTATGAAATGGTTCGAGCTCTTACGCGAGCAGTACAAGTGCGAGACCATCTTCCTGCAGACGCCCTACATGGCCGACGGCAAGATCACGCCGAATATGATCCAGTACATGGTCAAGCAGTTGAAAGAGGATGTCATCCCGAAGCTGGAGCGGGTAAGCGGCGTCAAGTTCGATATCGACCGGCTACGGGAATATCTGAAGAAGTCGGCCGAGGCCGAGGACGACCTGGTCTACATCCTGCAAAGCGCCAAGAACAAACCGTCGCCGATCGATGCCTATTTCGGCGGTATTTACTATATCGGTCCGATCTTCGGAGCTTTCCGCGGCACGGATGATGCCATCGAATATTACCGTTTCCTGCGCGAGGAGGTGGACCAGCGCATTGCTGCCGGTCTGGGTCCCGTGACGCCGGACGGGCCGATGGACGAGGAGAAATATCGCCTCGTCGTCGAGGGACCGCCGAATTACACGAATTTCCGGCAGTTCTGGAAGATGTTCTACGAGGAAGGCGCCGTGGTTGTCGCCTCCAGCTATACCAAGGTCGGCGGCACCTATGATTTCGGCTTTCGGCACGATCCGGACCGGCCGCTCGAAACACTGGCCGAGTACTGCCTGGGCGTCTACACCAACCGCTCCCTGCCAATGCGCGTGGAGATGCTCACCAACTATGTCAACGAGTACGAAGCTGACGGCCTTCTGATCAATTCGATCAAGAGTTGCAACAGCTTCTCCGCCGGCCAGCTCCTCATCATGCGCGAGGTTGAAAAGCGCACTGGCAAGCCGGCGGCGTTTGTCGAAACCGATCTGGTCGACCCGCGCTATTTCTCCGCCGCCAATGTGAAGAACCGGCTCGAAAGTTACTTCCAGATGATCGAGCAGAAACGCGGCGGCGTCAAAAAGGAAGCAGCGGCATGAAGACCTTTGTAGGCATCGATCTGGGGTCAACGACGACCAAGGCGGTGTTGCTGGACGAAAACGAACAGGTACTGGGCCGCGGCATCACCAACTCGCGCTCCAACTACGACACTGCCTGTCGGGTGGCCGGCCAGGAAGCGGCGATCGATGCGCGTTTCGCTCTGATACAGCGCGAGTTCGGGGCAGGGCAGGGGGATGACGCGCAAACCGCGGAGTTTTTCGCGGCGCTGGAACGCGCCTTTCGGCTGGAACAGTTCCTCGAGCAGTTGAACGATCTGGAGCAGACCTGTCTCGACCAGGTGAAGGGCGATCGCTTCGAGAAGGTAGCAGATGGGGTCAAGCAGGCCTTAGCGGAGGTCTTCAGGCAACTGCGCGACGAAGCGCCGACCATGTTCGCTCCGGGTGCGACCCGGAAGTCTGATTTTTTCCGTGACATTGCCGGCTCGCGCTATCTGGCCGTGGCCGAAGACGTGGCGCGCGATGCCAGTCTTGCCTACGAGCTGTTGCTGAACGTTTATGACAAGTCCATCATCGCTGTGGAAAACCGTCCGCCGTCTGATGCGCTGGGCGAGAAGTTCAAATGGGCACTGGCACGAGCAACCAGCGAGGGCGCGGAGCTTGACCGTGAGTTCCATGAAAAAGTCCAGTGGGCGCTCGATATCGAGCTCGAGGAAACCTATCTGGTCGGCACCGGCTATGGCCGCGTGACACTGCCGTTCTCAAAGGAACACATCCGCTCAGAGATCCTCTGCCATGGTCTGGGGGCGCACATGATGTATCCCAAGACCCGGACGGTTCTCGATATCGGCGGACAGGACACCAAGGGCATCCAGGTGGATGCCAGCGGCATCGTTGAGAACTTCCAGATGAACGACCGCTGCGCAGCCGGCTGCGGACGTTACCTTGGCTATATCGCCGATGAAATGAACATGGGCCTGCATGAACTCGGGCCCCTGGCGATGAAGTCCGGCAAACCGGCCCGTATCAACTCGACCTGTACGGTGTTCGCGGGCGCTGAACTGCGCGACCGTCTGGCGCTTGGCGAAAAGCGTGAGGATATCCTCGCCGGCCTGCACCGGGCCATCATCCTGCGCGCCATGTCGATTATCTCCCGTTCTGGCGGGATCTCTGACGAGTTCACCTTCACCGGCGGTGTGGCGAAGAACGATGCCGCAGTGCGCGAGCTCAAACAGCTGGTGAAAGAGAACTATGGCGAAGTGACGATTAATATTGATCCGGACTCGATTTACACGGGTGCACTGGGTGGGGCGGAGTTTGCCCGCCGTGCAGCAGAGGGCCGCATTGAGGGAGTTGAGGCATGACCATCTCTGCAGGAATTGACGTCGGCACGGGCGCCGTCAAGGCGGCCATCTTCAAGGTCGAGGACGGCAAAGAGGAGTGGCTTTCGCGTTCGTGCCTGCGCATCCGCCAGCGCGACCCGATGGAGCTGGCTAGCGAGGCTTATGATCAGGCGCTGAAAGACGCAGGTCTTACCCGCGATGATCCGGATTACGTCGCAACGACAGGCGAAGGCGAAGCTATCCCCTTCCATACGGGTCACTTTTACTCGATGACATCCCATGCGCGTGGCGCGACCTATCTGAACGACAAATCCACAGCGGTCCTCGATTGCGGCGCGCTGCACGGCAGGGCCATCCTGACCGACGACCGCGGCAAGGTCCTGAGCTATAAGATGACAAGCCAATGCGCCTCCGGGTCCGGCCAGTTCCTGGAAAACATTGCCCGCTATCTCGGCATCGCTCAGGACGAGATCGGCAATCTGTCGCTTCAGGCCGACGACCCTGAAACCGTTTCCAGCATCTGTGCGGTTCTGGCAGAGACCGATGTCATCAATATGGTGTCGCGTGGCATCTCCGCCCCGAACATCCTGAAGGGCATTCACCTGTCGATGGCGAGCCGGCTGGTTCGCCTGCTCAAATCGATCGGCGTCACTGACAATGTGGTCATGGTGACGGGTGGCCTTGCAATCGACAAGGGTCTGGTTGCTGCCCTGGCGGAAGAACTGGGGAAGATGAAAGGGGTGGCGGCAAGTGTGTCCAGCCATCCGGATTCAATCTATGCCGGCGCGATTGGTGCGGCCCTTTGGGGCGCATTCCGGTTTGAAAAACTGGCCGCCTCAGGCCAACTGCTCAAGGCTTCATAGGAGACGGGAGAAACAAGATGGCGCTCATGATAATTGCTCCATGCACCGCGTGCGATGCCTGCGAACCCGTGTGCCCGAACGAGGCAATCAAGGCGGGAGATCCGTTCTATATCATCGATCCGATGAAATGCACCGAATGCGTCGGCGCCGAAGACGAACCGCAATGCAAGCTGGTGTGTCCGGAAGACTGCATTGTGCCCAATCCGGACTG
>JAAEOH010000102.1 GCA_024244645.1 Hyphomicrobiales bacterium | reverse complement strand
CGCTCACGAAGATCCACAGAAAACGATTTGCCCATAAGACACCTTCTCAAGGGAACTGAATCAGACAAATCAAGCGTTGGGAATCCCTATCGATTCAAATCAAACGCAAAACGCTCTAGTGTGGTGGATTTGAAGTTCCCGCAAACGCCTGCCGCAATAATGACAGGAGCTTCAAATCCACCACACTGGTCTCCCATCACTAAGACTGTTCGCGGTTTTCCAATCCCTGGAGGGCAAAAAGAAAGTAGGAATCGATAATTTCCTCAATGGGCGTTTCCTTCTCAGGGTCAAACCATCGTGACAACCAGTTGCACATGCCCAAAATGGCGTAAGCGATAAATTTCGGATTGTGCCCGTCACGGAATTCACCGCTGGCCTGTCCATCGGCAATCATTGCCGTCCACAAGTCGCTGTATTGTGTCCAGACACGGCGAAGCTCCGTGAACTTTTGGTCGGTGCCGAAGAAATGATCCTCCCGCAGAGCGACCGTCATCTCAAGATAGCTGGGGTTGAAACTTTGAAGGTGGTTTTGGATGGCATCGCGCAGCTTGTCAGCAAATGGCCGGCTTGACTGGCTGATATTGCGCAAACCGATAAGCAGGGAGTGGCTTTGCGGCAGAATTATTTCGGCCAATATCTCCCTTCGGCCCTTGAAATAGTAATAGACCGCCTCCCGCTTGATACCTACCGCCCTGGCGATATCCTCAATCGAAGTCTGTTTGACACCTTGCCGTTCGAAAACTTCCGTGGCGCGCCTTAGAATTTCACTGCGTCTACCCATTCAACCTTTCCATGGAGCGATTTCAAATTTCGGCTGGTCTTGGTCGTCCACACCCGCCTTGCAGACTTTCGCATCCTATGTCCATCGAACATGCAAAGCAACCCGTTTTGCCAGAGTGTGATATGTGTATTTACAGAACTGTAAAAAAACTTTAGCATTCTTCCGCAGGCTAATCGACGTGCCAGTTGCCGTTATCACGGATAGTCAGCAACTCGGACTCAATGCACCACAAGCAGGAGGCGGGCAAACAATGGAAGCATTGAGAAAACGGTTTCTGGGCAAGGAATACGAACCCTTCACCGTGGAAGTGGAAAAGGGCCGGATAGCCCAGTTCGCCAGATCCATTGGCGAGGGAAACCCAATATACTTCGATACTGAAGCGGCAACAAAGGCCGGATACCGGGCAATCCCTGCACCTCTCACGTTTCCGTACAGCGTTACCATGGATGCCGGGCAATCTTTCAATGTGCTCGAGGACATGGGCGTCGACAAGAACAGGGCCGTACACGGCGAGCAGGGCTTCACATACCATCACGATATTTGTGCCGGTGACACTATCACCGGCCAGCAAAAGATCGTCGATATATATGACAAGAAATCCGGCGCCATGATATTCATTGTCACAGAAACGCGGCTAAGCAATCAGCACGACGAACTTGCAGCAAATTTACACTCCGTAATAGTCGTGCGGAACACCTGACATGTCGACTGAGCGGCAGATCAAACCGGAATGGTAACAGCGATGACAGAAGAAAAAGATTATGCCGACATCGGGATTGGGGCTTCAGTGCCGACATTGTCAAGGGGCCCGATCAGTCGAACGCAGCTTGCGTTGTTTGCCGGCGCATCCGGTGATCACAATCCCATTCACCTGGACGACGAGCAAGCCCGGGCAGGAGGACTTGACGGTGTGATCGTGCATGGCATGCTGATGATGGCGATCCTCGGGCAGATGCTTTCCGGGTGGGTTTCGCAGGCGCGCATTAAAAAGTTCTCGAGCCGTTTCGCCGCCATGTCAGTACCCGGCGATACGATAATCTGCTCAGGTATCGTCGTCGACAAGCGCGAAGAAGGCGGGGAGAAACTGGCGGACGTGGAAATCAAGGCCGAGAACCAGAAAGGCGATGCCCTTCTCAAAGGCATGGCCACGGTGATCATCGGCTAAATTGCCGGCGACTGCGCGCGCTTGAAGGGGTTTGACAGGGAGCTCAAATGGAATACAAGGCCGAAATTCCCTACGGTGCCTATTGGAGTACGCCCTTTGCCAGATGGCAGGGCTCTCTCGCCAATCTTCACAGCGTCGAACTGGCCGCCCACGTTGCAAAGGGCGAGTTGGCCAGGCGGAACATCAATCCCGGTGTGTTTGATTTTGGCGTGCTTGGGGTGAGCATTCCGCAAAAGCACTCATTTTACGGATTTCCCTGGCTTGCTGCCATGGTCGGCGCAAAAACGGCGACCGGTCCAACCATCGGCCAGGCCTGCGCTACCAGTGTGCGGTGCCTGTCAAGCGGCGTGCAGGAGATCGAGAGCGGCGGCGCGGATATGAGCCTGCTGGTGACATGCGACCGGACGTCCAACGGACCGCATATATATTATCCCAATCCGAGAGGTCCGGGCGGAACTGGTGCGCATGAGGACTGGGTGATGGACAATTTTTCTTGCGATCCAAATGGCGGGCACGCCATGGTTGTGACGGCCGAAAATGTTGCCGCCAAGCATTCAATCACTACCGAAGAACAGCACGAGATCGTGCTGCGCCGCTGTGAACAATATTCCGCCGCCATGGCCGACGACAGAGCCTTTCAAAAACGCTACATGGTCTCGCCGATGGCGGTGCCAACACCGAATTTCCGCAAAACCGCCTCGGTTCTGGAAGGCGATGAAGGCATCACGCTGTCCACAGCCGAAGGGTTGGCGGGACTGTCCCCGGTGACAAAGGGCGGGACTGTTACGTTTGGCGGCCAGACCCATCCTGCCGACGGCAATGCGGCGATAATCCTGGCAACAGCCGGCAAGGCCCAGGAAATCAGCGCAAATCCCGGCATCCGGATACGGGTTCTGGGATTCGGCTCCGGCCGTGCCGACAGCGCTTATATGCCCGAGGCGACGGTGCCGGCTGCGCGGCAGGCACTCGATGCCGCCGGACTTGGAATTGAGGACATGGACGCGATCAATTCGCACAATCCCTTTGCACTCAACGACATCGTGTTTGCCAATGAGACAGGTGCCGATGTTCAAAAAATGAACAATTACGGTTGTTCGCTTATTTGGGGCCATCCACAGGGGCCGACCGGGATGCGCTCGATCATCGAACTCATCGAAGAGTTGGCATTGCGCGGTGGCGGCAATGGCCTTTTTGAAGGATGTGCTGCCGGCGACACATCGATGGCGGTTGTTATTGGTGTGAGTGACGGCTGATGGATATTTCCGCCTGGATCGACCGGCATGCGGCGTTCACGCCCGACAAGACCGCCATTCGGTTCGCGGAAAAAGACACCACGTACAGCCATCTGGCGCAACGCATCGGTAAAATCGCAGGTGTACTGCGCCACAAACTGGGCATCGGCCACGGTGACCGGGTCGGATATCTGGGGCTCAACCATCCTGATTTCATCGCGCTGTTGTTTGCCTGCGCCAGGCTGGGAGCGATCGCCATGCCGCTGAACTGGCGGCTTGAGGAACATGAACACCGGGTGCTTCTTGAAGACTGCTCGCCCGGAGTGTTGATTGTTGACACAAGCTATGCGGCGCGGGGCGACCGGATATCCGCGGGCCTCAATATCCCGGTTGTCTGTCTGGATCCCTGCGCATCCGGTCAGCGCAGTTTGGATGGTCTGATTTTATCAAGCGATGCCGTGTCCGAAAGGCAAGCGACCGGAAGCTACGGAGACCCGGTTCTGCTTTGTTACACTTCGGGCGCAACGGGGAAACCAAAAGGCGTATTGCTCGACCAGAATGCGTTGAGCCTGAATGCAGTCAACAGCATCCACATGCATGGCATGTCCGGCGACGACGTGATTTTGAACACGTTGCCGCTGTTTCACGTTGGCGGACTTAACATCCTGTCGCTACCGGTTCTTCACATGGGCGGCACACTTGTTCTGCATCCGGCCTTTGACGTGCCGGCGACCTACCGGGCCCTGGCTCAGTCAAAAGTCACACTAACGGTTTTGGTGCCGACCCAGATTGTGGCGATGATGAACGACGGGCGCTGGAATACCGCCGATTTCACTGCATTGCGGATGATTACGACCGGCTCGACCACAGTGCCGAAAAATCTCGTCAGAAAAGTTCATGAGCGCGGAGTGCCGCTGGTTCAGGTCTATGGTTCGACGGAAACCGGTCCGATTGCGACCTATCTCACCGCCGGCACGGCATTGATTGCTGAAGGTTCGGCCGGCAAGACGGCCATTCACTGCGAAATGCGGATTGTCGATGAGGCCGGTGACGATGTTGCGACGGGGACTACCGGTGAAATCCTCATCCGGGGAGGTAACGTCATGCGCGGGTACTGGAATGCTCCGGAAGCGACGGCCCTTGCGCTTGAGGATGGGTGGTACCATAGCGGTGACCTGGGGCACCTCGACGAGGACGGTTTCCTCTACGTCGATGACCGCAAGAAGGACATGATCATTTCAGGCGGAGAGAATATCTACCCGGCCGAATTGGAAAATGTTCTTGCAGAATGTCCGGCCATTGTAGAAACCGCGGTGGTTGGCCAACCGGACGACACCTGGGGAGAAATCGTCGTTGCCGCCGTCGTAGTGTCGGACGAAACGACAATGACGACCTCCGATGTAACCGGTTTTCTCGATGGCAAGCTGGCAAGATACAAACATCCGCGGCGGGTTGTTTTTCTGAAGAAGCTGCCGCGCAATGTGATGGGCAAGGTGGTCAAAGATGAGTTGCGCACGCTTTTGACCGGGATCACCGAGGCCGGGGATGAGTCCAGCGTGAGATTGGCACAGTGAGCGGCAAACTCGGCATAGATGTGGGCGGCACGTTCACCGATTTTTATTATGTCGGTGAGGGCGAGGCGCCGGTAATCCACAAGGCACTTTCAACTCCGCACGACCCGTCGGTCGCGGTAATTACCGGGTTGCGCGAAATAGCCGCTGCCTGCGAACCCGCTGTCAGCCTCGAAGACTTCGCTGCTTCGATTGATACCATCGTGCACGGCACCACTGTCACAACCAACGCGACGTTAACGCGCAACGGTGCGAAATCAGGGCTGATCACAACGTCCGGTCTGCGCGATGCGCTGGAGATGCGCCGCGGCATCCGCGAGGAGCAATACAACAACCACTATACCAACGTAAAACCGCTGGTTCCGCGCTACCTGCGTATTGGAGTGGGCGGACGCCTGGACCGCAAGGGACGGGAAATTGAACCGTTGAACCTCGACGATGTTCGCGCGGCAACAGAAAAGTTCAGGGATGAAGGAGTCGACGCAATCTCGATCTGCCTGATGAATTCGTTTGCCAACCCGGATCACGAACTGCAGGCGGCAGAACTGGTACGCAGTGAACTGCCCGATGTCTATCTGACGGTGTCCAGCAATCTGCTTCCGACAATCCGGTTTTATGAACGGATCAGCACCACGGCCCTGAACAGCTATGTTGGCCCGATTCTCAGCCGCTATATTGACCAATTGCAGGCCAACCTGAAGGGTATAGGTTTTGACGGTGTGCTGTTGATTATGCAATCAAACGGTGGCGTCATGTCGCCTGAGGTGGCACGCGACAGTGCAGCGCTTACGCTGCTGTCGGGCCCGGCGGCTGGCCCCGGCGCCGGACTTGCGTTCAGCCGGGCACATGATCAGGAAAAATGCATTGTGGTTGACATGGGGGGCACAAGCTTCGAGGCAGCGCTCGTTGATGGCGGCCCGGTCATGGTCAACGACGGCAGCATCGACCGCCATCGCCTGGCGCTGCCGATGCTGGGAATCCACACTATCGGCGCCGGCGGCGGTAGTATCGGTTGGATCGACGAAGGCGGATTGTTGCGTGTGGGGCCGCAAAGCGCTGGTGCCGCACCCGGCCCGGTCAGCTATGGCAAGGGCGGAACCAAACCCACCTGTACCGACGCCGACCTTGTTCTTGGTTATCTGAACCCTGATTTCTTCGCCGGTGGCAAGATGGCGCTGAACCTGGACGCGGCGAGAGCCGCCATAGAGGAACATATTGCCATCCCTCTCGGTTTGAGTATCGAGGAAGCGGCCGCCGGCATGTATCGTGTCGTTTGCAACAACATGGCCCAAGGCGCCCGCGAGATTTCCATAAAGCGCGGCTTTGACCCCCGCGAATTTCCCATGGTTGTCGCCGGCGGCGCCGGACCGATCCATTCCTGCCTGATTGCCGAGGAGCTTGACATACCGTTGCAGATTGTACCGCGGTCCTCCTCGATTCTGTGTGCGGCTGGAATGCTGATGAGCGACCTCGTGCACGATTTTGTCCGCACCTTCGTTTCGCCGCTTGACCGCATGGACTGGGACCGGTTGACCACGCTCGTTGAGGGCATGATCGGCGAGGGTAGGCGGCTTTTGAGTGAAGAACACATCGGCGTCGAACGGCAGGAGTATACGATAAAATTCGATTGCCGGTATCTCAAGCAATACCACGAGGTTTCGTTCGAAATCCCTGAAGGTTCGTTTGAAAATCAAGACGTGGCGGCAATCAAAAGCGCGTTTCATTCCGAACATAACCGGCTCTACGGCTATTCCCTCAGCGACAATGAATCACGGGTCGAAATCATCAACGTGCGCGTTCAGGCCCTGGGTCGTGCCGACAAACCGCCATTTCCCGAAAACGATCATGCCGGACGCGACGCCTCTTTGGCGCAAAAGGGGCAACGCCCGGTCTATATCCCCGAAGACGGCGCCTTCAGCTCGGTTCCTGTTTACGATGGTCACAGAATTACCCACGGCAACCTGATTGAAGGGCCGGCAATGATCGAGGAAGCGACAACCGCCATTTTCGTCAGCCGCGCCTACTCTTGCGTCTGCGACAAATTCGGCTCTTTCGCACTGTACAAGAAGGGTCGCGAAGATCTGGCAGCATCGGCCCTGAAGGAAGCTCGACCATGAATCAGATCGATCCCGTCCTGTTGTCTGTTTACGCGCGTACCTTCAAGTCGATTACCGACGAGATGAGCATATCGGTCGAAAAAACTGCTCGTTCTCCGATTCTCTGCGAAGCTAAGGATTTTGTCACCGGTCTCTATGACGCTGACGGCAATATGCTGGAGCAAACCGAGAACCTGCCGATTTTGGCATTCTCGCTGGCGCCGGTATGCCGCTACATCATCGAGTACTTCGGAACAGACATAAGCCCCGGCGACGTGATTTTTCACAACGATGTCTTTTCCATGGGCAACCAGAACAATGACGTCGCAGTCTACAAACCAATCTTTTTTGCCGACAAGCTGGTGGCATGGTCGGCGGTCAAGGGTCATCAGGCCGATATCGGCGGCAATGTTCCTGGCGGCTACAATCCGAATGCCAAGGAAGTCTGGCAGGAGGCACTGCGCATCCCGCCAATCAAGGTTTATGAGAAAGGGGAATTGAGGAAGGACGTATGGGACCTGATTTTTGCCAATATCCGGCTCGAGATCGTCCAGCACGATATGAAAGCACAGATGGGCGCGTGCACGGTGGGCGAGCGGCGCGTGGTGGAGTTGTTGAACAAATACGGTGTTGAGAGTTTCGATGCTCACAAGGCGGCCCTGTTCACCGCAACCCGCAAGATGATGGAAGCCGAAATTGCCAGTATTCCGAACGGCACCTATCAAGGTGAGGGGCAGATCTATTATGACGGCCACAACGATGGCAGCGAATATACGATCCGGGTCAAGATCACTGTCGAGGACAAGAACATCGTCTTTGACTACACCGGCACCGACGCCCAGACCGATGGTTTCGTCAACGGTACCTATACTTCAAGCGCCTCGGCAACCATCCTGACCTTTCTGCAGATGGTCAATCCCGACATGCCGCACAATGAAGGCATGGTGCAGCCGATTGAAATGATCATCCCCGAAGGGACCGTTCTCAACGCCTCATATCCCAAGGCAACCACGTTCGGCAATCACTTGTGTCCGCCCAACGCTGACGCGATTATCCGCGCTCTGGCGCCGGTGATCCCCGAGCGTGTGACGGCCGGGTGGAACAATCTTTTGTGCTCCCTTACCACTGGTATCGATACCGAAAAGGACGACAAATATGTCGATATCGGTTTCATGGGCCTCAAAGGGGGGTCCGGCGGAATGCAAGGTACCGACGGCTATGACCACATCGGTATGATCGATGCTTCAGGCGGCGTTCTCGATCAGGATTATGAAATGTTCGAGCAGCAGACCCCTCATCTGCTGATCCAGCACGAATACATCGAGGATTCGGCCGGTGCCGGGCAATGGCGCGGTGGTCTCGGGGTGGAAACAAGATACATCATCGGTTCGCACGACACCCAGTTTGTTACCTTCGGCGACGGTGACTTTGAGCCGGCGTTTGGACTTTTTGGCGGCCATGACGGGACTTTGAATTCGATCACACTGACCTATCCGGACGGCGCCAGGAAAACCCCAAAAAACAAGGATCTCATCACAGGCGTACCCAAAGGCACGCTTTTTCATCAGCTTGCCGGTGGCGGTGGTGGTTATGGTGATCCGCAAAAACGCGACCGGACCGTGCTCAGGGAAGAAGTCCGAAACGGAGTGATTTCGCAAAAAGTTGCAAGCGAGGTTTATGGAATGGACGGGGAGGAGCGGTAGAACCAATGGATTTTTCGCTCACTGAAGAACAAAGGGCGGTTCAAGAGACGTTTGCCCGTTTTTCCGATGAACGGATCGCGCCACAGGCCGACGCACTCGACGAAGCTCGCGCCTATCCGCGCGAATTGATAGGCGAACTGTGCAATCTCGGTTTTGCCGGCATGCGTTACCCGGAAGAAGATGGTGGTTCCGCAGTCGATCTTGTCACTTTCTGCCTGGCCCTGAGCGAGATCGCACGCGGCTCGATGTCGGTTGCCGGCTGTATTGCGATGCAGTCGCTGATGGGCACCAAGTTCCTGCAAATGCTTGGCAATCAGGACATCAAACAGAGACTGTTTCGAGCTGCCCTGAAGGGCGAAAAGATCGGCGCGATCTGCATGACCGAACCGGATGCGGGCAGCAACCTTGGCGCCATGTCCAGCCATGCCCGCAAGGTCGAGGGCGGATACCTGCTCAACGGCCAGAAAATGTGGGTGACGGCGGCCCCGGTAGCGGACTTCTTTACCGTGTTTGCCAAGGCCGGAGACGAAAACAAGATCACTGTTTTTCTGGTCGAGCGCGACTTCAAGGGCGTCAAAATTGGCCGTTCGATTGAAAAGATGGGTGTTTGGGCTTTGCCCACCTCCGAGGTGTCATTTTCCGATTGTTTTGTCCCCGACACCCACCGTCTCAGCAAGGACGAAGGCGACGGTGAATCCCACCTGCACAAGCTGCTCGCCGAAATACGGATCATAACCGGGGCAATGGCGCTCGGCGCCAGCCGCGCGGCGCTTGCCGAGGCTGTCCGGTATGCCAGCGAACGTGTGCAGTTCGGTAAACCCATCAACCGATTTCAGGCGATCCAGCTGAAACTGGCCGAGATGGCGACCGACATCGAAGCCGCCAGCCATCTTGTCTCCTATGCCGCCTGGAGGGAGGATACTGGACAACCCAGTGGCAAGGAGGCGGCGATGGCCAAGCTGTTCGCTTCGGAAGCTGCGGCGGTTGTTTGCGACAAGGCCGCCAGAATACTGGCCTCCTACGGCTATGCGATGGAGTTTCCCGTGCAACGCCACTTGCGCGACGTGCGCTTCACGCTGATCGGCGGGGGAACAAGCGAGTTGCTGAAGCTGGGTATTGCCAGGGAGTTGTCATGATGAGCACTCCACGCAAGGATAAAATAAGGATACTGCTCGCCAAGCCCGGGCTGGACGGTCACGATGTCGGGGCCAAAGTTGTGGCAAGGGCGCTGATCGATGCCGGTTTTGACGTACGTTACACGGGCCTGCGCCAACGCCCCGAGGACATTGTAATCGCGGCGCGCGATTTTGATGCCGATGTGATAGCGTTGTCGGTTTTGTCGGGATCGCACATCCCGATTTGCACGCGTCTCAAGGTTTTGATCGATGAATATCAACTTTCCGACCGCCTGTGGATCGCCGGTGGCAACATACCCGCCGAAGACCATGATTGTTTACGCGAAATCGGCGTTGACGCGGTGTTTAACACCAGTAGTTCGCTGACCGACATCGTCGCTGCCATAGAGGAGAAAATCCTTGAAAACGCAAGGTAAGACAAAAGAAGATCGGCGGTATAACGAATCCGGCATCGAGATCAAACCGCTCTATACGGCACAAGACGTGGCTGCCTCGCAAGTCGATGAAAGCGACGGTGTCGGGGAACCCGGCGCGTTTCCCTTCACCCGGGGTATCCACCGCGAAATGTATCGAAAACGGCCCTGGACGATGCGCCAGTACACCGGTTTCGGTAATGCGGAAGATACGAACGAGCGGTTCAAATACCTGATCCGAACCGGCAATACCGGCCTCAATGTGGCGTTCGATCTGCCGACCCAGTGCGGCTTTGATTCCGATGACGACATGTCAAAGGGTGAAGTAGGACGGGTCGGAATGGCGATCGACACGCTGAAAGACATCGAAACCGCTTTTGACGGCATCGATATTCAGAACATTACTGTTTCCATGACAGTCAACGGCACAGCAGCGATCTTGATCGCCATGTATCTGGTGATGGCCGAAAAACGCGGCTTTGACCCCGGCAGGCTGCGCGGCACTTGTCAAAATGACATCCTGAAGGAATTCGTCGGTCGCGGCACCTGGATTTATCCGGTTGTACCGTCGGTACGACTGGTGGCCGACACCATCGAATATTGCGCAAAAAACATGCCGCTTTACAGCCCGGTATCGGTTTGCGGCTACCATATCCGTGAATCCGGAGCCACTCCGACCGAGGAAATGGCACACGGGTTCTGTATCGCCAAAGCCTATCTGGATGAGGGGTTGAAACGCGGTCTGGACATCGATGAGTTTGCCTCCCGGATGTCCTTCAACTTCAACATTTTCGGCCAGTTTTTTGAACAGATCTGCAAATTTCGCGCTGGTCGCCGCCTTTGGGCAAAAATCCTGAAAGAGCAATATGGCGCAAAAAACCCGCGCTCCATGTGGTTGCGGATGATTGCCGGCGGCGGAGGTTCGGGATTGACGATCGAACAGCCGGAAAACAACATCGTCCGCGGTGCCTACTATGCCTTGATCAGCGCTCTTTCCGGCGCTCAGACGATTGCACTTTGCTGTTATGACGAGGCCTACACGATCCCCTCGGAAAAGGCGCAACGCCTGTCTCTGCGCACCATGCAGATTTTGATCGAGGAGATGGGACTGACCGACACGGTCGATCCGCTGGCGGGTTCCTATTATGTCGAAACCCTGACCAACGAGATGGAAGAAGAGATCGTGCGCATCATGTCGGATGTCGATGAACGCGGTGGTATCGTCAAACTGATCTCTGAAGGTCAAATCCAGTCCCATGTTTCGAAAGGTGCCTACGAGCATCAACGGCAGCTGGAAAACGGTGAATTCCGCAAGGTTGGCGTTAATTGCTACAGGGTCGAGGAAGATCAGCCTTCGGTGGAAATGCATACATACAAGGTGGAGGACGCCGACAGACAGATCGAACGCTTGAAGAGGATCAAGACGGAGCGCGACAATGCGGTAGTTGAAAACGCGCTTTCGCGATTGGGAGAAGTGGCCTCGGGCACTGAAAACATGATGCCCGCAATTATCGAGGCGGTTAAGAGTTACGCGACGGTTGGTGAGATCAGCCAGGTTCTAAAATCGGTGTTCGGGAAGTACTCCGAACCGACAATTTTCTGAAGGACGGCTGGATGCTGCCTCAAAACAAACGGCCCGCCGGAATTGACGAGTATGTGAACGCGACTTCGCTGGCGATGGCATTGGAAGCGCTTGCCGATGGCAACGGCACGCCGTTGGCAGGCGGCAGCGATCTGTGGCTGCAAAAAGACAGCGGCAATGACCGGATCAGGCCGAGGCTGGTCAACATCAATCGTGTTGCAGAGCTGCACGGCATCAGCCAGGTTGGACAACGCATCCGTATCGGCGCACTGGTTTCGGTCAGCGAGATACTGGAAAGCGCGCTTCTGAAAGATGCAGTTCCGTTGCTGCCCGCAACCGCTGACCGGTTTGCCAGCATCCAGATCCGCAACGCCGCCACCATCGGCGGCAACATAGCCAATGCCTCGCCGGCCGCCGACATGGTTTTGCCGCTGATAGCGCTTGATGCAGCGGTCAAGATCAGCAGTTGGGCCGGCAAGGAGGTAGACAGAAAAATACCCCTAACCGACTTTTTCACTGGTCCTGGAATGACCAGACTTGAGCGAAACGAACTAATCACGGCGATTGAATTCGAAACCCCGGCGGCCGGATTTCATGCCGTATTCTGCAAGTCCGGCCCGCGCCCGGCGCTGGAGATATCGCTGGTCGCAATGTGCCTTGCTGGAACACCTCAAAATGGAACCCTGCGAAATCCGCGCATTTGCTTTGGCGCGGTCGGGCCGACCCCAATTCGCTGTCGCAGCACCGAAAAACTGATCGATCTTCGTCCGATCGATGACAGCCTGATTGCCAAGGCCCTTGCCACCATGCAAAGTGAGATATCCCCGATTGACGATATTCGCGCCAGCAAATGGTACCGCGCTCAAGTGGCCAGGACTTATCTGGAACAGGAGTTGATGGCATGCCGCTCACTGTAACGGTCAGCTTTTCGTTGAATGGAACGAAGGTTACTTCAGCGGTTGATGTGACCGAATCGGCACTCGACCTGTTGCGGCGTAATTTCGACCTCGCTGGCGCCAAGCTTGCCTGCGGCGAGGGCGAGTGCGGTGCATGTACCGTCATTGTTGACGGTCGCTCGCGCAATTCATGTTTGATGCCCGCGCCGGATATCGACGGCCGCACCGTGCTGACCGTTGAAGGACTGTGGACCGAACAGGGAATAGACCCGGTGCAACAGGCATTTATCGACGAGGGAGCGGTGCAATGCGGTTTCTGTACGCCGGGCATGATCATGCAGGCACGTTATCTGATCGACCGGAACCCGAACATGAGTGAAGAGCAAATTGCGCGCGGGATTGAAGGCAATATCTGTCGCTGCACCGGTTACAAAAAGATCATCGCGGCAGTTGCCGCTGCCAGCGAGGGTTCCACATCATGAATGTAGTAGGCAAGGTTATTGAGAAGACGAGCATTATCGGCAGCAGGGTAGCCAAGCTCGATGCACCCGACAAGGCAACCGCCAGAACCCGCTATATCAACGATATGGCGTTGCCGCGCATGCTCTACGGCAAAATTCTGCGGACCGACCGGGTGCATGCAAAGATCCTCTCCATTGACACGTCGAAAGCGAAAGAACTGCCCGGTGTTCATGCGGTCATCACCGCCGCCGATGCGCCGGGTGGCAAGATTGGCGTGCTGCGTGACAATCCGCCATTGAAAAGCGATCGGGTGCGCTGCATTCGTGATGAAATCGTTGCAGTGGCTGCCGACAGCGAGGAAATCTGCGACGCAGCCCTGCGCCTGATCGAAGTCGAATACGAGGACCTGCCCACCGTTTTCGATTGTACCGAAGCGCTGTCCGAAGGCGCGCCGGTTATCCACGAGGACAAGCCCGACAACATCGCCATGGAGCAGAATTTTGCGCATGGTGACATTGCGTTGGGCGAGCAGCAGTCGGACTATGTGGTGGAGGGTGACTACAATGTCCACTACGTCACCCACTGCAATATGGGGGTCAGTTGCTCACTTGCCGACTATGACATGGACGGCAGGGTGACGATCTACACCCAGACCCAATATCCCTTCAATGTGAAAATGGATATCGCACCTTCGATCGGTGCCCACCCAGGTGACGTGCGGATCATCCAGCCTCCGATCGGTGGCGCGTTTGGCTCCAAACTGGATGTTTATCCCTACGAGCCGATTTGCGCGATCCTTGCCAGCAAAACCCGCCGCCCGGTGAAACTGATCTTTTCGCGCGAGGAGGAATTTGTCGCTTCACCGACGCGGCAGCCGGTTGAATTTAGAATTCGCGCCGGCATGAAAAGGGACGGCACACTCACTTTTCGCGATGTCGATACGCTGCTCAACAATGGCGGTTACACATCATGGGGCGCGACCACGCCCTACGTTACCATGCGCACCATCACCTCGCACTACAAGGTGCCTCACATTCGCTACCGCGCACGCGCAGTTTATACCAACAATCCGTTTGCCGGATCGTTTCGCGGTTATGGCAACGTTCAGGCGACCTGGGCGATTGAAACCCATATGGACCGGATGGCCGAGGTCGCCGGCCTCGACCCGATAGAATTCCGGTTGAAAAACGGCAACGAACCCGGCGAGATAACACCCCAGGGAGCCAATCTGGGCAACATCGACCTTGTCGGTTGCATCAAACAGGCGGCTGAAAAATCAAATTTTCTGACCAAATGGCGGCGCAACAAACAAGGCTGGAACGGGCCGGAACGCTTCAAGCGGGGCATTGGTATCGCCAGCTCGCTGCATAATGCGGGCGGGGCCAAAATCCACAAATCCGACGGCTGCGGTACGATGCTGAAAATGGACGATTACGCACGGGTGACGGTGATTACCGGTGCTTCGGAGATCGGCCAGGGGTCCGATACAGTGATTGCCCAGTTCGTTGCCGAGGAACTTGGCGTTCCGATGCGCGATATCACTATCATAAACAACGATTCGGCAACCGGACCCTGGGATGTCGGGGTTCACGCCAGCCGAACGACCTTTATCGCCGGAAACTCGGCAAAACGGGCGGCCCGCAAAGCTCGCGAGCGTATTCTTCGCGCTGCTGCCTCGCGCTCCAATGTCGCGGCCGAAACTCTTGATCTGCGTGCCGGGAATGTGGTGCAGGCCGAAGACGGGTTGGTGATCATGCCGCTTGAAAAGCTGTTGCGGCAGATGCATTTCGCCGGCGAAGAATCCGAGTTGGTCATGGAAACCGACTACTACGAGCCGCCAAGCGAACCGGAGGACCAGGACCATGTCGGTAATATGTCGGCGGCCTATTCCCACGCGGCTCATGTTGCCGAAATAGTGGTTGATACCAAGCTTGGACTGGTCAAGGTGGAAAAGGTCTGGTCGGTGCAGGATGTTGGCCGGGTGATCAACCTGACCGGCCTTGAAGGACAGATCGAAGGTGGCATTGCCATGGGGCTTGGTTATGCCCTTACCGAGGAGCTCAATATCGTCGAAGGCCGCGTGCTCAACCCGTGTTTTCGCGATTATCATGTGATGACCGCTCCTGAAATGCCCGAGTTTGATCTCACCTTCCTTGAAACCGATGACGCGGAAGGACCGGCGGGCGCCAAGGGGATTGCAGAGTTGCCGACCATCGTCATTGCGCCGGCGGTTGGCAACGCGCTTTACAATGCGACCGGCGTGCGCATTTTTCACCCGCCGATGACACCCGAAAAGGTAGCCCGGGCAATCGCCGAAAACGAGCGGCCCACATAGATGAAGAAGCGCACGGTCATATCGCTGGAACAGGCGCTGTCGATGCCTTACGCCACCCTGCGATTTGCCCAGTTGGGGTGGCGGGTTATCCGGATCGAGGCAACGCCGGTCGGACAGGGCCTTCCCGGTGATCCCAATCGCTATATTGGAAGTGTGGTTGCCGATGAGGACAGGCGCAGCTATTTCATCGCGCCCAATTTAGGCAAGGAGGCAATCGCGCTCAATTTGAAATCGGTGGAGGGTCACAAGGTTCTCACCCGTCTCATTGAAAAACTGGAAGCCGATGTTTTTTGCTGCAATACGATACCTTCCCGCTACAAACAGCTTGGCATCGACTACGAGACGCTTGCCAAAACAAAACCCGATCTGATCTGGGCCGGTATTTCGGCCATGGGACCGGAATATCCTGATGTGCCCGGTTACGATCCTGCGATACAGGCGATGGCCGGCTACATGGAGCTGACAGGCCCTGCTGATGGTTCTCCGACGCTTGCCGGAGTGCCGCTGATCGATCTTAAAGCCGGAGATGAGGTCTATGCCGCCGTCATGCTGGCGCTGATGAACCGGGCGGAGACCGGCAAGGGAGCCGAAATACATGTGTCCATGCTTCAGGCTGCGGCAAGTTGGTTGATCACCACACTGCCCCTGCTGGATTTCGGCTGCGACTATTCGGAAATTACCAGGTGCGGCAATGAGCATCGCAAATTCATCCCGACCAATGCCTATCCGACTTCGGACGGTTTTGTTTTCATGGCAATCGGCAGCGATGTTCAGTGGAAGCGATTTACTGCAATCGGGCGCTTCCTGCCGGTAGGCAACGATGTGCGAGTGACAAATGAAGGTCGTCACAAACAGCGTGCCGCCATACACGAAGATATTGCAAAGATCACCGGCCGCGCCTCGACGGACGAAATCATGGCGGATCTCAAGGCGGCCAAAATCCCGCACGCTCCGATCCAGACCATTCCGCAGGTGGCTGCAATGGACGCGGTGGCAAGCAGGTTGACGACCACCACCATGCCGGACGGACAGAAACTGAGAATGCAGCCGCTCGCCATCGACGGCGCACGCCGTGAACTTGGCTTTGCGCCGAAATACTCCGAGCACACCGGCAGGATTTTGCAGGAAAGCGGTTATTCGATTGAGCAAATTGGCAAATTGGCAGAACGCGGAATCATCCCCAATCTCGAAGCTTGAGGAAGGACATCCATGAATAAACTTCAAAACAAAGTGGCCTTGGTCACCGGTTCAGGGCGCGGTATCGGGCAGGCGATCGCTTTCAAGCTTGCCAGCGAAGGCGCGCGTGTTGTCGTCAACGATCTCGATGAGGATGTTGCGGCGGCAACTGTGCAATCTATCAAGGATTTGGGCAGTGACGCGGTCGCGTGCGTTGGCGATGTGACCGTGCATGATTTTGGCCACAGATTCGTCGATAGTGCCATACAGTCGTTCGGTGGGGTCGATATCATCGTCAATAATGCAGGTTATCCTTGGGATGCCGTCATTCAGAAAATGACCGACGAACAGTTTCAGGCGATGCTTGATGTCCACACCATCGCTCCGTTCCGCATATTGCGGGCAGCTGGCGAATTTATTCGGCCAGCGGCAAAAATGGAAAACGAGGATGGTGCCCCCGTATACCGCAAGGTCGTGAACATATCGTCAATTGCCGGGCTATATGGCAATGCCGGACAAATGGGTTATGCGGCGGGAAAATCTGCACTTGTCGGTATGACCCGCACATTGGCGAAGGAATGGGGCAGATACAACGTCAACGTCAACTGCGTTGCCTTCGGATACATCAAGACACGAATAACCGCGCCGCTGGGCGAGGAAGAAGCGGTGGCACAAGTCGGCAACCGCACGATAAACATCGGTATTCCGCCGGAAATGATCGAAGGCATGAACCGCATGATACCGCTGGGGCGCGGTGGCACACCAGAGGAGGCGGCTGATGCGGTCTATCTTATGTGCAGTCCGGAATCCAACTATCTCAGCGGACAAGTGTTATTGGCGTCCGGCGGGCTGGTCATGTAGCGCTTGCATTCACGTTTGTTTCGACCATATTCTCCTCCATCCGAGCAGTGGAATTTCAGCCTCTGGTCTGGAATTCTCAAACTCCCAGGTAGCGGTGCAAAGCGTCTTCATCCTTGCGCAATGCGGCAGACGATCCGGCCCAAACGATCCTGCCGCGCTCTATTATGAAATTGCGGTCAGCTATCTTCAAAAGATCGGTCAAATTCTTGTCCACGATCAGGATGGAAATGTCCTGTTCGCGGATTCGATTGAGTGCTGCCCAGATCTTCTGACGCACCATCGGCGCGAGTCCTTCCGTTGCCTCGTCAAGTATCAGGAGTTTCGGATTTGTCATCAGCGCGCGACCAATGGCAAGCATCTGTTGTTCGCCGCCCGACAGAAGGTTTCCCATCGATTTGCGCCGCTCGCCGAGTTCCGGAAACAGTTCGAAAACCCGGTCTACCGTCCATGGGTCTGCTGATTCCAGATGATTGCTGGCCGTTGCCACCAGGTTTTCCCACAGGCTCAGATTGGGAAAAATCTGCCGCCCTTCCGGTACAAGGCCAATCCCGAGATTGGCTATTTTGAAAGATGCACTGCCCACGAGTTCGACATTGTTGAAGGTGATAGAGCCGCTGCTCGGCGAGACAATACCCATGATGGAGTTGATGGTCGTGGTCTTGCCCATGCCGTTGCGGCCCAGCAGGGTTGCGACCTGGCCGGCGCCAATCTCCAAATCCACGCCAAACAAGGCCTGGCTGCTGGCATAGTGAGTGGTAAGGTTGCAGACTTTCAACATTATCTCAGTCCTCACCGAGATAGGCATGGCGCACCTGATCGTTGGAGCGGATTTCGTGCGGAGGTCCGGTCGCGATGATCTTGCCGTAGACGAGTACGGATATACGGTCCGCCAGTGCAAAGACCGCGTCCATGTCATGTTCGATCAGCAGGATCGTGCGCCGGCCTTTCAGGGCCTTGAGGAATTCAACCATTTTGGCGGACTCTTCGGGGCCCAGACCTGCCATCGGTTCGTCCAGCAACATCAGCTCTGCTTTCGAAGCCAGCGCAATGGCGATTTCAAGCTGCCGATGCTCGCCGTGGGAAAGTTCTACCGCCAGATCATTTGCCCGGTTTTTCAATCCGACCTGGCTGAGCGCCTTGATTGCCTGGTCGCGAAGATGGGTAATTGCACGTGCCGGCTTTATGAAGCGGAAGGAATGACCGTCTTGGGCCTGTACGGCCAGGGCGACATTGTCGAGAACCGACATGGACATCAGCAGCGAGGTGATCTGAAACGAACGCGTGATACCAAGCCGTGCTCTGGTATGGGCGGGTGTCGCGGTGACATTTGTACCGTTAAAGAATATCGATCCACCATCTGGTTTGAGCACACCGCAAAGTTGGGAAATCAATGTCGTCTTTCCTGCTCCATTGGGACCGATGATTGCGTGCAATTCACCTTTCGAAACGCTTAGATCGACATTGTCGGTTGCGTTAACGCCGCCAAAGGTCTTTCGAAGTCCGGAGATTTCCAACAGAGCCGGCATGCTAGAGCGTATTCATTATTAATGGAATCATTTGAACGTCGGTATTCTGTGTTCCGGCCAGCAGCGTGGGGCGACGCGGTTTGAAAACCGTTAGCCATGCGCAACGACGTCCGGGGCGCAAAAGGCCAAGTTGAAACGATTGCGGTTTAAACAGGGGTTTCAATGCATTAAGGGAAAAAATTCTCCGCGTCCGAAACAGACATGACCAAAACTGCCCAATTCGGCGGTGCCGAACTTTGAAAAGGGTTGACCCGGTCGGCGGTATTGCTCCCAGAACTGAACGATTTTGGCCCATATCCGTATACCGATCCTTTTATCAACAGACTCTAGTTGGCGTTGCCAGAAACAAGACCCATCAAACCGCCGCGTACGAACAGCACGATTGCGATCAACATGATCCCGAACGGCAGGTGCCAATAGATGGTGAAGTGCGACAGAACTTCCTCAACCAGAATGAATATCAATGATCCCAGCACCGGTCCCAATGTGGTGCCAGCACCGCCGAGGATCACCATGAACATCAATTCGCCCGAACGCGTCCAATCCATCATCTCGGGAGAGATGAACGTAGTGAAGTTTCCAAGCAGCGCGCCCGCATATCCACATATGGCGCCGGAAATCACGTAGGCGGTAAGCCGGTAGAGATAGGTGTTGTAACCAAGCGTGACCACGCGCTCGTTGTTGTCCTTGGCTCCTCGCAAAACCGCACCAAAGCGCGAACGAATGATTGTACGGACTATCAGCAGCGCGGCAACAAGTGAGGCGTAGGAAAACAGGTACATCTGCAACGGATCATCGAGATTGATCAACGGAAATTCCGAGCGGGTGTCGATGACCAGCCCGTCATCGCCGCCATAAGCCTCCAGTGAAACAAACAGGTAAAACACCATCTGGGCAAATGCCATGGTGATCATGATGAAGTAAACACCCTTGGTGCGTAGACAGATCATGCCGGTTATAAGCGCAAACAGGGCAGCGGCGGTTACCGCCAGAAGGATCTGAAACAGACCGCTGTAGGTGGCGATGGCGCCAAATTCACCATAGGTGGCGTGGTAGGTTGGAATTCCTACGCAATAGGCGCCGATTCCGATGAAGGCAGCGTGGCCAAAGGAAACCAGTCCGCCAAAGCCCAATATAAGATTAAGGCTGACTGCGGCTATGGCCAGAATGATGAGACGGGTGGCAAGGTCCATGTAGAACGCCTGTCCGCTCCACAGGAACACCGGTGGCAGGATACCAAGCGCCAACACGATACCTAGAGTGACCCAGCCTGATTTGAGTTTCTGCATCATCTGTTCAGCGCACCTTTGGCGGGAAAAGGCCTTGTGGCCGCAGGGCGAGGATGAGGGCCATCAGAATATAGATCAGCATGGCGGAAACCGCTGGGGCAGAGGTTTCGGCAGCTTCAGTACTCATCACGATCTTGAACAGATCGTCAAGAAACGAACGGCCCATGGTGTCGATCAAGCCGATGATAATGGCGGCGATGAATGCGCCTTTCATCGATCCGATGCCACCGATGATGATCACCACAAAAGCGGTAATGATGATCTCGCCGCCCATGCCGATCGACGCTTCGGTGATTGGTGAAATCAGCATTCCGGCGAGACCGGCCAGCACGGCGCCAAGGGCGAACACAAGAGTGAACAGGGTCTGGATATCGATGCCCAGGGCAGACACCATGGTCCGGTTGGAAGCTCCCGCCCGGATCAGCATGCCAAGGCGCGTATAGTTGACCAGCCAGAATAAACCGGCGGCGATAACAAGTCCGGTCGCAATGATGAGCAGGCGAAATGAAGGAACCACGAAACCGCTGAATAGTTCGACCCGACCGTCCAACCAGGCAGGAAGTGGCACGGCAATGCCCGCCGGTCCCCAGATCAGATGCGCACTTGTATCAAGAACCAGAATCAACCCGAAGGTCGCCAACACCTGATCCAGGTGGCTTCGGTGATACAGACGGCGGACAACGATACGTTCGATAAAGAATCCCACAACGGCCGTAATAGGAAGCGCTATCAGAACTGCCCACAAAAAATTGCCGGTAAGTAAAGTCAGCGACGCACAAACGAATGCGCCAATCATGTAGAGCGAACCATGCGCCAGATTGACGAAATCGAGTATCCCAAAAACCAGGGTCAGGCCGGAGGCAACCAGAAACAGCAAAAGACCCAATTGCACGCCGTTGAACATCTGGATGAAGAAAAGTGCCGCGTCCACGTTATATTATCCGCAAATTGTCGCTAGAAGGGGCCGGGGCAATATGCGCCCCGGTTGCAACAGCATTTACAAATTGCCCTATTCCAGCGGACAATCTTTTGCGTATGGATCCTGATGAGCTTCATAGACCGTTTTGACGACATTTGTGGTCCAGTTGCCGTCATCGTCTTTAACCACCTCACGCAGATAGAAATTCTGGATCGGCATGTGGTTGTTGCCATATGTGTATTTGCCACGCACCGAATCGTAGTTGGCCTTTTTCATGGCTGCGCGCATGCCGTCCATATCGGTCAGATCGCCATCAACGGCTTCTACGGCCGACTTGATAAGGAACATGGAGTCGTAGGCTTGTGACGCATAAAAGGTCGGGTATGAGCCGTGC
Organism: Hyphomicrobiales bacterium; assembly: GCA_024244645.1. Classification (GTDB taxonomy): domain Bacteria; phylum Pseudomonadota; class Alphaproteobacteria; order Rhizobiales; family Rhizobiaceae; genus Hoeflea_A. The sequence goes on along the minus strand of JAAEOH010000102.1, from coordinate 14,599 downwards.
TTGGCTTTAAAATCCGCAACAAAGCGTTTGTTCTGCGCATTATCCAGAGAAGGATCCCAGTGCTGGGTCGTTTTTGAACCAAGCACGCCTTCGAAGTTTGCGGCCTGCAGTTTTGGAAGCGAGATGCCATCGACAGTAAATACTGTATAAAGCGGCATGATATCTTTCAGGCCGGCTTGCTGATACTGCTTTATGAATGCGCCGCCTGCCTTGCCCGGGTAGAAAACGAAAATACCCTCTGCGCCAGATGCTTTTGCTTTAGCCAGTTCGGCGGAAAAATCAAGCTGTGCGCCCTTTCCCCATTTGGTGAAATCCTTGCCCTTGATCTCGCCCTTGAACGTGTGCTCTACGCCGGCAACCATATTTTTTCCGGCCGCATAGTTGGGGGCCATGATGTAAAGGGATTTGACACCCTGCTGATTCAATACTTCACCCATGGCCATAGGGGTCTGGTCGTTTTGCCAGGAAGTGGAAAAAAAGTTTTCGTGGCAAAGCTTGCCGGCGATCGGCGAGGGGCCCGCATTGGCGGAGATCAGAAATTTGCCTGAATCCAGCGCGGATTTGCGTGATGCCAGCAGCACGTGGCTCCAAATATAGCCGGCTACAAAGGTGACATCGTCCTGTTTTACAAGTTTGTCAGTAGCCTGTTTTCCGGTCTCTGGCTTGAAGCCATCATCGCCAAATATGACATTGACGTCGAGATCGCCCATCTTGCCACCCATGTGTTCGACGGCCAGATTGACGGCGTTTTGTTGGTCTTTGCCGATGACGGCAGCACCGGTTGTCAAGGTAGTGACGAAGCCGATCTTGACCTCGGCGGCCTGAGCGGCGGTTCCCGCAAGAAGCGCGGCAACCAGTGTTACCGGCAGCAAAATACGCATGGTCTTCCTCCCAAAAGTGTGCAGTGTGAATAGCAGGATTGTTCCCCACTTTTTGTTGTTCACAATGAATTTGCAGCGGCCTGCAGCAAATTTCAATCACAATCCCACTAGCACGACAACTCGCCTTAAAACAGGCGCTTCGTCGATAACCCCAATTGTCCTATTTATGTACCACAATACTTGTTTTGGCAAATCTGAAGCTCGGAACCTGGTAGAGCCCGCTCCATTCAGCACAATCACGACCGCTTCCAGGCACGCCTTGATATCCGGGTAAATCGCCGGGCACGCTGACGGCAAAAGCCCCAGGTTCCAGCTTTCGAAACGGCAATTTGCTGAAATTGAAAATTATTGCCGGTATTCAGGGTGACACTACAATCACCTCCGGCCCGCTGGCATATAGCCTGTTCACCATGTCTACCCGATGCTCCAACACGGCACGCTGATTGATGTAACCTTTATCGGTAATTTCATTGGCGTCCATTTTTGGCGCATCTGCCAGGATCAACAGCCGGCCGATACGCTGGCTCGAAGCGGAATGGTGCTCGTTGTACCTGCCGATCGCCACTTTGAGCGCTTCGATGACTTTGGGATTGGCCACGAGATCGGCAACCGGGGTATCCGGCGGAAAACCGGCTACTTGCGCCATGCCGGTGGGATTGGGAAATACCAGCAGACCGATTTCGTCACGGTCGTGGCCGGTCACGACGGCATCCTGAATCATCGGTTCGCCAGCGGCGATTGCCGCCACCCGCAGGGCGCCGGCACTGACCCAGCTTCCGGTCAGCAGCTTGAAGTCTTCGGCGACGCGGCCATCGAAGATGACCCCCTGAGAGGGGTCATCGGGGTCGGCGAGTATCACAGCGTCGCCGATTCGATAGAATCCCTCATCATCGAATGCCGCGTCGGTCAGGTCCGGCCGATTGTAGTAGCCCGGCGTCACGTTCGGCCCAAGCACGCGTATTTCCAGCTTGCCGGCATTCGGCACCATCTTGATGTCCGTACCGGGTATGGGCAGGCCGATTACACTGGCCCGGTCTATTTCGAAATGCACGCTTGTCGCCAACGGTGCCGTCTCCGTCGAACCCCAGGCTGACGTCATGGTGATCTTGTCTCCACGAGCGGCGATTGACAGCTTTTGCAAGCGTTCCCAAAGGTTCTGTGGCAAGGCCGCGGCGGCATAAAATACAGTATCCAACCTTGAAAAGAAGTGGTCGCGAAATACTGGATCGGCCTCCAGAAACGGGATCAACTGGTCGTAACCGCGCGGTACATTGAAATAGATCGTCGGCGCCACGTCCTTCAGGTTGGCAACCGTCGTTTCGATCAGACCCGGAACCGGCTTTCCACCGTCGATGTAAAGCGTGCCGCCGTTGCGCAGGACCAGGTTGAAGTTGTGGTTGCCGCCGAAAGTGTGGCTCCATGGCAGCCAGTCGACTAGCACCGGCGGCCGCTCTTCGATGAACGGCCAAACCTGCGCAAGGGCCTGTTGATTGGAGCACAGCATGCCATGGGTGTTGATGACCCCTTTCGGCATGCCGGTGGAGCCGGAGGTGAATAGGATCTTTGCGATCGTGTCGGGTGTCAGGGAGGCAGCACCGGAATTGACTTCAGATGATACTTCGGTTTCGCAAAGCGATTGGAATAAAGTCGCCGTCCGGTCGGCTGGCAGATTGGCCGACACGACAACCTCGACGCCGGCAAGATCGAGGGAGCCGAGTGCTTTTGAAAACCGTTCTCCATCGGGAACATAGATGATAGACGGATCGAGCACGCCGAAAACATATTTGAGCTTGCCGAAATCTGCCGACATCAGCGCATAGGGTGTTGAGATTGACGACACCGGAATTCCGGCATAAAGCCCGCCGAGCATCATGAGCGCGTGATCAATTGCGTTGTCGCTGATGATCATGACCGGCCGGTCTGAAGTGATCTTGCGATTAAGGAGACCTTGCGCAACCGACCGCGCGGCATCGCGCGCCTGGACAAATGTCACCTTGCGCCAATCGCCAGTTCCGTCGCGTTCGGCCAGGAAGGGGCGATCTGGCGCCTCTTCGGCCCAGCGGTCAAGATGTGCGTTTAGGGTGTCTGGGTAAGATGCCAGCGGCAACGGCGAACTCAAGATGAACGCGCCGTCGGGTCGGTCTTCCCGTTCCACCCGCGTTGGTCCGAAATGCAATCGTGTCATGGCTTGATCCTGGTTCAACATTTACTCAGCTTCGGTCGCTTTGTCGGCCATGACCGCCGTGGCCCGATCCGTTAACTGCGCCATTCAGTGATCAGACAACTATTGCGGCGCACCATCCTAAAAGCAATCTTCAGGCAGCATGTAGTTCGGCTGGGTTGTTGGATAACAGCTGAGCGGATTTTTTTAAGACATTGAAATGCATGTTGAGTATCTCGTTCGCGCTATCAGGCTTAGGAATGGAAAGCACCAACACCGGACACTGCACATCTAAGTGTAGTTGGCACCTAACTCTGATCGGCCCGCTGCTGTATCCGCTGCCAATCGCTGTCGACATTAGCCTGGATTTCCTCAAGATCAGCATCTGTCAGGTGCAGATAGCGTTTTTGTAGTTTCAGATAGGGGGCGACGGGCAGGGGGTTGTCCCGGGGTTTCATTGACACTCGGACACCGTCCTCTATTTCGAATAGCGGGAAAGCCCCTGAGTCTACTGCAAGACGTGCAACTTTGACCGCGCTGTCGTCGGCGATGCCCCAGCCCGGTAGGCAGGGGATCAGGATGCTCAGAAACTTGGTGCCACGCAACGATATCGCCTTTTTCAACTTGGCGGCCATATCGTTGATATCCGAGGGGCTCGCGGTCGCGATGTACGGAATCCGGTGCGCGGCCAAAATATCAATAATGTTTTTTTTACGTGTTGCCTTGCCGGTCGGCGTGCTGCCTGTCGCGGCGTTTAACGGGGTCGACGAGCTTTTCTGGCCACCTGTGTTCATATAGCCTTCATTGTCGAAACAGATATACAGGATATCCTCATTTCGTTCCGCCGCCGATGACAGCGCCTGCAGGCCAATGTCATAGGTACCGCCATCGCCGGCAAGTCCAAGCACCAGCGTATCATCCTTGCCCTGTTTGACCAGAGCACGCTTGACACCGCTGGCCGAAGCGGCACACGATTCCAATGTTGTGTGAAACACCGGTATTTTCACCGAACTGCCTGGCCACGCGCCGCAAATGACAGCGGTGCAGGAAGGGGCGACCACCGCTACAGCATTTGGACCGACAATGTTCAGGATCACCCGCAACGCCACCGCTTCCGCGCAACCGCCGCAGGCGACATGTCCGGAGCAAAACCTGCCCTGATCTGTGTAGTTGATCTGTTCCATATCCTATTCAACCCAAACTGGTTCCAGGGAAAACGCCGCATCCTTGTAGGAGGTCACCAACTGCTGGATTTTTTCCGATGAGACGCTGGTCCCTCCCACGCCCGCCAGCAAACCATGTATTTTCGGAGTGCTGTCCAAGCCGTATAGAACGCCCTTCAACTCCTGATGCAGGATACCGCCCGTTCCGGCGGAGTAGTTTCGATCCAACACGATCACGCACTGCATCTCAGCAAGAATTTCCCGCAAGGCGGCTGCCGGCAAGGGCCGGAACAGGCGTACCTTGAGCAAGCCCGCCGCGACGCCCTGATTGCGCAGGCTATCGACCGCATCTCGCACTGTACCGCACATGGATCCCATGGTAGCGATCACGACTTCCGCATCTTCCAAGCGATAGGATTCGAGCATGCCGTGATTTCGTCGCCCGGTCATTTCATCCCATTGCCGCCCTGTCGACGTGACCAGTTCGCCAATGCCCGACATCACCTCTGCCAAGTCGCGTCGGCTTTCATTCCAAGTTTGCTGGGCAATTGGTGCTCCAAATGACCGGCCAATTTCCGGATCAAGTTTTATCGGAGGCTGAAACGGAGAAAGGAAATCATCGACGACCGATTGGTCTGGAACCTCGACCGGTTCCACCGCGTGAGAGACGTAAAAGGCGTCATGGTTGATCATAACCGGCAATCTTGCGCTTTCCGCAATCGCAAATGCCTGAATAACCGTATCAAGCGATTCCTGCGGCGTTTCGCTGTAAAGCTGTATCCAGCCTGTATCGCGTTGGGCCAGACTGTCGAGCTGATCGGGCCAGAAACCCCAGGGCGAGGCGACGGTCCGGTTGACATTGAACATGACAATTGAAGACCTCGCACCAACTGCGTAATGCAGGAGTTCATGCATCAACAGCAGCCCTTGGGACGATGTGGCAGTGAAGACCCGGGCGCCGGTCAGTGAAGCACTGATACTGGCGGCAAGCGCGGAGTGTTCGGATTCAGGTGTAATGATTTCAGTCTCGAGCTCACCCTGGCTTTGCAGCTCGATCATTTTCTCAAGAATGGGAGTTTGTGGCGTGATCGGGTATACCGGAGAAACGTCTGGATTGGCCAGTTTCGCTCCAATGGCGACGGCATGATTGCCGCTGAGCAGTTGGAAATTCTGATTTCTGAAAGCAGTATTCACTGGGACTGTTCCTCATACATGGCGATGGACCCAGTCGGACACTCCTCAACGCACAATCCGCAACCCTTGCAATAGTCCATGTTGACCTCATAGCCGTCGTCCAGCTTGGTAATCGCCATGTCGGGACAGTACAGATAGCAGTTGTCGCAATAAATGCAGGTACCGCAACTAAAGCAGCGATCCGCCTCGTTCATGACCTGGTCGGTTCCAAGACACTGCTGAACCTCGAGGAAGTTTTTCAATCTCTCTTCCGTGGCGGTATCGGCTGCATCGTTGCGGGGACCACGGATTTGATAGGCGACGTTGATTGCCTTGAAGTCCGTTTCGGGATCAGGCGCCAAATCTGTGGCCCCATCCCTGCTTCCCATGTATCGATCAATCGCCTTGGCTGCATGCTTTCCCATGCCGATCGCCTGTGAGAAGAAGCGGTCCATGCTGGCGACATCGCCACCGGCAAACACTCCCGACATCGTTGTCTGCCATGTCCCGTCGGTTCGCAGGACCGGTCCTGCGGCTTCCAACACGCCGTTCCAGCGCGCCAAGTCCGCGTCCTGTCCGATTGAAGGGATGATTCCATCCGCCGGCAAGGCAAATTCGCTGCCCTCAACCGGTTCGACCCTGAATGTGCCACGCGTTTTCCCGGGAATGAAATCGACCTTGATGCAGTCTAGGATCAGTCCGTCTTTTTCCGCGCTGACCGATTGCATCATCGAGCCGCAGACAAATTCGATTCCCTCCTGTTTTCCCTCGACCACCTCCCTGTGCTGGGCAGGCAGGTTTTCTTCGGTTTCGAGCGCCAGCACCGTGACTTTCCGGCCAAGGCGCCTGGCCGTGCGCGCAACATCCATCGCCGCACTGCCGCCACCGATGACAATCAGCCTTTCGCCCAGTTCGCAGGGTTCACCGTTGTTGGTTGCTGCGAGAAAATCAGCGCTGTCCTGCATAACTGGTTGATTTGGCTCAAGACCGGGAAGAGATTTGGAAACAGTGGCGCCTGTGGCCAAAAACACCGCGTCGTGCTGCTCCTGAAGTTCCCTTAGCGCATCACCGTCTGCGATGTCCGTATTCATCTGAACGGTAATTCCCAGATCCAGGATTCTGCCGATCTCTCCATCGAGGATATTCTTATCGAGACGGTAGGAAGGAATGCCGTACCGCAACAAGCCGCCCAGCTGCTCACCGGCCTCAAACAACACGACCCGATGTCCGGCCTGGGCCAGTTGATATGCCGCTGAAAGACCGGCCGGCCCGCCCCCCACAACCGCCACCGAGTGTCCCGATGAGGTTTCAGGTTCCGGGAGCGTCCAGCCCCGCCTCAAGGCTTCATCACCGATAAACCGCTCAAGACCGCAGATATTGATGGCTTCATCCAAATCCGCCCGGTTGCACGCCGTCTCGCATGGGTGATGGCAAATCCGCCCGGCGATTGCGGGAAAAGGATTATTTTCCACCAGGGTCAACCAGGCGCCGTGATAGTCGTTTTGCTTGATCTGCCGAATCCATACGGCGATTTGACCATCGACCGGGCAGGCGCCGAAACAGGGTGCCGGAATGTTCTTGTAGTCGGGTATTGCGCTGCGCCAGGTACCCGTCATTCGCGATTCGGTAGTACGATCCGACCAAAGAATGGACAATTGCTCGTTCATTGGTGGTTCTCCCTCGCGCTTTCACTCAAAAGCGCGAAGGCCTCCCGGCAGGCGGCGACATTTTCTTGTTTCTTTGTGGGTGCATTTTCAAAGATGACATCGCACAAAACGTTGATGTCCGGTTGGCCCATCGTGGCTGCAAATGCGCCCAGCAAGGCCGAGTTGATGACCTTGCCCATGCCGTGGTTTTGAGCGATCTGGCGCCCATCGACCGGAACAATTCTATAGTCACCAATCCCGGAAAAATATTCGGCGGCCTTGGAGGAATTGACGACGATCGCCGTCTTGTTGTCCGCATTTGCCAAAAATGCCCGGTCCAACAAACTTTCATCAAAACACAGCATGGCGTTTGCCAGTTCGATATTGCAGCGCACCCGAATGGGGTCGGCCGCGACCCTGATCGATGAAGTTACCGGCGTTCCGCGGCGCGCGCCCCCATAAGTGGCGAAGGTCTGTACATATTGCCCGATTTCAAAGAATGCGCGCGCCAGCAGGTTTCCTGCTGTCTGTGCACCCTGGCCACCCCGTCCCAAAATTAGGATCTCTCGCATCATTCAGTTCCATCAACAGCCCTGATCTTGTTGTAATAATTATGTAAAAATCGATTCTCTCGTGGCAGGGTTGTAAGCTTATTATTCTAATTAGGTATTCTAGTACGAATATATTTATTTATCAAATGGATGTGAATACGGTCTGAAGATTACGTATCTTTCCGATGGAACCAACCAAGCCCAGGCCGTCGAGTGCGATTATCTGATGACTTCCTGAAGCTATTGCGACCGGGGGGATTGAATTTCTGCCGTGATCAGAAACAAGGCGACGCGGCATGGCGGTACGGCGCCGTAAGCATCGTGGTGACGGCAACTGTCGAAATTCTTGGCGAGATTCGAAACCTTTAGAACCGGTTCGCCAGCCCTGTTTTGCCTCCGCATTATCTAGCGGACATTCGCTTCACCGCATGAAATTGGCGAGGCTTGCATCAAAATAGGTATTACGGTACTACTATACATACTTTAGTGGCGAGTGCACATTCGGAAGGTAGCAAGCGGATGAAACAAAGCTTCAGGACGGGACTTTCTCAAACTAGCAAGATTAATGTCGACGCCGCCAGGACAATCGATTTCATGGGCGAGGATTGCCGGATATACGGCACGCCGGAGATGATACGGGACATTGAATGGACCTGCCGCGATCTGATGTTTGAGCATGCCGATCCGGGTGAGGATTCGGTAGGTTTCAAGATCTCCGTTTCCCACACCGCTCCAACCCCTTTGGGCATGGATGTGACGATCACCGCAACGGTCGTGGAAATTGACCGCAATCGGGTGGTGTTGGACATCTCCGCCTCCGATTCCGTGGACACCATCTGCACCGGCCAGCATGAGCGGTTCTTCGTCAATACCGAGAACATCAAGCAGCGGCTCTTGAGCAAGGCGGAAAAAGCCTCAGAAACCGAATCAGCGTAAGGCCGCGCGGTCAAGATGGGAAAGCGGCACTCAAATAGGTCCCAGGTCTCGACCTATTGCTACCAGTGCGTTGCGGGTCCCGATCTGCTCAAAGTCGAAATCGAAGACGGTGTTGCCACACAGGTGATGCCGAACATATCGGCTGCGGAGGTGCACCCGGCGGGAGGAAAGGTCTGCGTCAAGGCCTTTGGTCTCATCCAGAAGACCTACAACCCGAACCGTATTCTCACACCCATGAAACGCAGCAATCCGCGCAAGGGCCGCGATCAGGATCCCGGCTTTGTGCCGATAAGCTGGGACGAGGCACTCGATACGATCAGCGGAAAGCTCAATGCCGTCCGCCAGGCGGGCCTGAATGATGACTCCGGCTTCCCCCGTGTAGCCGCCAGTTTCGGTGGTGGCGGAACCCCGACGGCCTACATGGGAACCTTTCCGGCGTTTCTCGCCGCCTGGGGTCCGGTTGACATGAGCTTCGGCAGTGGTCAGGGCGTGAAATGCTACCATTCCGAACATCTCTACGGAGAACTGTGGCACCGTGCCTTCACCGTGTCGCCGGACACGCCCCTTGCTGAGTTAATTATCTCGTTCGGCGCCAATGTCGAGGCATCGGGTGGTGTGTGCGGAGTCAGCCGCCACGCCGATGCCCGGGCGCGCGGCATAAAGCGCATTCAGGTCGAGCCGCATCTGTCGGTGACCGGAGCATGCTCTGCGGAGTGGGTACCCATCCGGCCCAAGACCGACCCGGCGTTTATGTTCGCATTGGTCAATGTGCTGCTGCACGAAACGGATCGCTCCCGGCTCGACATCGCATTCTTAAAAGCCCGCACGTCATCGCCCTATCTCATTGCGCCGAACGGATTTTATCTGCGTCACTCCCAGAGCGGAAAGCCGCTTGTCTGGGATCTCAAGTCGGACAGGGCAGTTGTCTTTGACAGCGCGGACATCGACCCTGCACTGGAGGGCGAGTTTAAAGCCTCGGGACGGGAGGAGGGCGCCGATGATGTGATCTGGCCCCATCGGGATGTGCTCTGCAGTCCGGCCTTTACAGCGCTGGTCGATCATGTGCGCGACTATACGCCGGACTGGGCCGCAGAGATTTGCGATGTCAGTGCCGAGACAATTCGCTCGGTTGCCCGCCAGTTTGTCGATCATGCCCATGTGGGTGAGACGATTGAGATCGATGGCAAGACCCTGCCTTATCGTCCCGTGGCGATTTCGCTTGGCAAGACGGTGAACAATGGCTGGGGCGGTTATGAATGCTGCTGGGCCCGCACATTGCTTGCCTGCCTGATCGGCGGCCTTGAGGTTCCTGGAGGAACGCTAGGCACCACTGTGCGTCTCAACCGGCCGGCAGATAACCGCTGGAGCAGCGTTACAACCGGTCCCGACGGCTTCATGGATTATCCGATGAACCCGACGAAGAAGGGCGAATGGCAGTCGCGGTCGCCGTCTCGGCACGCACACCGCACCCTGGTACCTCTGGCCGCCAACTCTCCCTGGAGCCAGGCCCTTGGTCCGACGCATCTTGCCTGGATGATGCAGAAAGAGGGTTTCGACCATCTGCCGGAGCCGACCCAGCCCGATGTCTGGTTCGTCTACCGCACCAACCCGGCAATTTCGTTCTGGGATACCAAGGCGGTTTCGGATGTGATGGCCAAGTTCCCCTTCACAGTGTGCTTTGCCTATACGAGCGATGAGACCAATCACATGGCCGACATCCTGCTGCCGGAATGCACGGACCTTGAAGGCCTGCAGCTGATCCGCATCGGCGGATCGAAATACGTCGAGCAGTTCTGGGAGCATCAGGGTTTCGCGCTTCGAGATCCGGCGGCCGAAGCGCAGGGCGAGGCACGCGACTTTACCTGGATATCAACCGAACTGGCGAAACGCACCGGGCTGCTTGGCGAGTACAATGCCGCGATTAACCGCGGTGCTGCGGGGGTCAGGCTTTCCGGCGAAGGCTACGATTTTTCACTCGACCCTGACAAACAGCATGACGTCGAGGCGATCTGGGATGCAAGCTGCCGGGCGGCAAGTGCCGAATTGACGGACGGCGCTGAAACCCAGGGCCTGGACTATTTCCGAGAACATGGCTTCCGCGTCCGCAAGTTTTCCAAGGAGCAGTGGTATCTGTATCCCGCGCTGGAAGAGAAGGAGTTGCGCTTTGAAATGCCCTACCAGGAGCGGCTGTTACGGGTCGGCCGGGAACTGGCTGCAAGGCTGCATGAGCATGGCATCGAATGGTGGGACCGGCAGCTCGACGAATATGAGCCGATGCCCAAATGGCATAATCTACAGAAACTTTGGGAGGACGCGCTGGCAGAAGGTTTCGGCGCAGACATGTCCGAATACCCTTTCTGGCTGCTCACCGCCCGGTCCATGCAATATGCTTGGGGCGGCAATGTCGGCTTGCAGATGATCAAGGAAGTTGCCGCGAATGTTGCCGGGCACGGCGGTGTCGTGATGAATCCGGCCGCCGCCCGAAAGCTGGGTCTTGCCGAGGGTGATAACGTCAGAGTTCGCTCGCCGATCGGCGAGACCGAGGGTGCGGTCGTGCTGCGTGAAGGTATCCGGCCTGACACATTGCTGATGCTGGGGCAGTTCGATCATTGGGCAACGCCGTTTGCCCGTGACACCAAAACACCCAGCATGAACGCGCTCACGCCGATGATGCTGGAACTGACCGATGCTACGGGATCTGGCGCCGATCTTGTCAGGGTGGCGGTGGAGCGGATCGGCGGTGCGCCATGACGCGCTGGACGGTTGTTGCCGATCTCAACCGCTGTGTCGGTTGTCAGACCTGCACGGCTGCCTGCAAGCATGCCAATGCCACTGTGCCTGGTGTTCAATGGCGCAAGGTTCTCGACATAGAGGCCGGTGAGTATCCGGATGTGCGGCGCGCGTTCGTGCCGGTGGGCTGCATGCATTGTGAGAATCCCCCGTGCCTCGATGTGTGTCCGACGACAGCTACTCGCAAACGCGACGACGGGATCGTCACCATTGACTACGATCTGTGCATCGGCTGTGCCTACTGTGTCGTTGCCTGTCCGTTTCAGGCGCGATACCGGGTGGATGCGCCGGCGTCCGCTTACGGCAAGAAAACCATGCGGCACGAAGCTTTGCTGGAAAACCCCGGGCGCATCGGCGTTTCGCAGAAATGCACTTTCTGCGTTGAGCGGATTGACGAGGGGCTGGCCAATGGCAAGGCACCGGGAAGCGCGCCTGAGGCCACTCCTGCCTGCGTCGGTTCATGCATCGCCAATGCGCTTCACTTCGGTGATGCAGAGGATCCGGACAGCAACGTTTCGAGACTGCTGGCTGAGAACAAGCACTTCCGGATGCACGAGTCTTTGGGCACGGCGCCGGGGATCTATTACCTATGGGCTCCGGCGGACGATGGAGCCCAGGCTTGTAAGACAAACAGCGCCGACGCTGCGCCGATGGTTATTCAATCGGAGCCAGCCAAGGGCATCTCCCCAGCGCTTCAGCTAAGCTGGGACTGGCGCGCGGCGGCAAACTTTATGGCCGGGGGCACGGGCAGCGGACTCTACCTTGCGGCGTTTTTCGCAAGTTTGAGTGGCCCCTCCCTACAGCCGCTTTTGCTACTTGGATTGATGCTGGTAGCCGCCGGCCTTGGCTGCGTCTGGCTTGAGATCGGGCGACCCTGGCGATTTCTCAATGTGTTCCATCACCCGCAACGGTCTTGGATGACGCGGGAAGCGATGGCGGCGTGCGGCCTTTTTGCCTTGGCGTTTCCCGCGATCATTTTTGGTTCAGTGGTGCTCGCGATTGGTGCTGCGCTTTGCGCCGCGGCTTTTCTCTACAGCCAGGCCCGGATCATAGAACGGTCCAAAGGCATCCCCGCGTGGCGGGAGCCGGCAGTCGTGCCGCTGATTGTGGCCACGGGTCTGAGCGAAGGCGTCGGTCTTCTGGCCGTGGTGCTGACGCTTGCGGGAGCGCTCCCCGGTGCGGTCTGGCCGCTCCAGGCAACGCTTCTTGTTCTGTTGGCGGCGCGTTACTTTGGCTGGCGGCGCTACCGCAGGGCACTGAACGAAAAGGGTGCGCCTACCGGCACGATCAAAGTACTCGATGCCGCCACTCCGAGTTTTGTCATTGCCGGTCATGCACTGCCTGCACTGCTGATTGTCTTGAGCGTTGTTGCTGGATTCATGGGCCCGGTATTGCTTGGTCTGGCGGGCGTCAGCGTGTTCGCGACGGGCTGGCTCTTCAAGTTTGTCCTGATCACCCGGGCCGCCTTCAATCAGGGTTACGCGATCGAACGTATGCCGGCCCGGGGTGGAGGCGACAGCGCGCCCGGCATACAGCCCGGCTGGACTGTTTCATGATTGCCCGGACAGATAGCAAAGCTGCCTTGGCTCCGGACTTCATGTTTGAAACGGATGTGGAGACCCTGCCGCGCCGGGCGCTTGGTGAACTGCAACTGGAACGCCTGAGTTCATCCCTGGAACGGGCCTACCGGAACGTACCTCACTACCGTAACAGCTTCAAAGCGGCTGGGGTCGGTCCGGACGACCTGAAGACCTTGGGTGACCTTAGGCACTTCCCGTTTACGGTGAAGACCGATCTGCGCGACCAATACCCGTTCGGTATGTTCGCAGCACCCCACAGCGAACTTTGCCGGCTTCATGCATCCTCTGGTACGACCGGGAAACCGACGGTGGTCGCCTATACGCCAGGAGACATCGACCGTTGGGCGGACTTGATGGCTCGCTCCATGGCCGCCGCCGGGGTACGGCCCGGAGACGTCGTCCACAATGCCTATGGCTACGGGCTCTTCACCGGCGGACTTGGTGCGCATTACGGTGCGGAGCGGTTGGGCTGTATCGTCGTGCCGGTGTCCGGCGGCGGCACCGAGAGGCAGGTCATGCTGCTCAAGGATTTTGCCGCTGACATTCTCTGCTCGACTCCGTCCTACGCGCTGAACATCGCCGAGACCGCCGATCAACTGGGTGTGGACATCAGTGTTCTTCCCCTCCGGCGCGGTCTGTTCGGCGCTGAGCCTTGGAGCGAAGAGATGCGCGCGGAACTCGACCGGCGGCTCGGCATCGCTGCAGTCGATGTCTATGGCCTTTCCGAAATCATGGGACCGGGCGTGGCGTGCGAATGCGATGCCGAGCGTGCCGGCCTGCATGGTTGGGAAGATCACTTCCTGTTCGAGATTATCGATCCGGAGACGCTCGAGCCACTGCCGATGGGCGAGACGGGCGAGCTGGTGATCACCACCTTGACCAAGGAAGCCATGCCGCTGGTCCGCTATCGCACCCGCGACATTACCCGGTTGAACGATGCGCCCTGTTCCTGCGGGCGTACCCATGTGCGCATCCTGCGGGTCACGGGCCGCGATGACGACATGCTGATTATCCGCGGGGTGAATGTCTATCCCTCGCAGATGGAAGCCGTGCTGGTGGGCTTTCCCGGGCTGTCGCCGCACTATCAGATCCTGCTGGAAGATGATGGTGTCATGAACACCATGACAGTCGAGGTCGAAGTTGCCAGTGACGCGCCTGCCAGCGATGATGATCTGGCCGCAGTTGCTCAGGACGTCCGTCACCACATCAAGTCAATCATCGGTGTCACCTGCCGGGTCACCGCCAAACGGCCGGGTGAGGTACCTCGTTCACAAGGCAAGGCGGTAAGGGTGCGCGATCTGCGCGAGAAGCGGTGAAACTGCCTGGTCCGGCGGTGCGCTGTGCCGCTCTCGAACTCCCGTGCCGGGAAATCCTTGGCACCGTTGTTGTGGCTGGTGCAAATGGCGCAGAGTGGCTGAAGCGGACGATCATCGTCTCGGCGGTCATCGTGAAGGGCGTTCACGTGTCGATGGCGAGCCGCCTGGTTCGCCTGCTCAAGGCTTCATGGGAGACGGGAGAAACAAGATGGCGCTCATGATAATCGATCCATGCACAGCATGCGATGCCTGCGAACCCGCGTGCCCGAACGAGGCAATCAAGGCGGGAGATCCGTTCTATATCATCGATCCGATGAAATGCACCGAATGCGTCGGCGCCGAAGACGAACCGCAATGCAAGCTGGTGTGTCCGGAAGACTGCATTGTGCCCAATCCGGACTG
>JAAEOH010000101.1 GCA_024244645.1 Hyphomicrobiales bacterium | reverse complement strand
GGACGGCTACAGGCATTTCGCCTCCATTGCGCGCGGCATGGACGTGCATTTCGAGGTCATCGATGCGGAGGAATGCGCCCGACACCATCCCTTGATATCAACCGAGAACCTGCTGGGCGGGCTGTGGGATCCGCTGGATGGTGATATCGATCCGGCGCAGCTGTGCCAGGCATTGGCGCGGCGCGCGCCTTGCGGGCGCCGAGGTTTACCGCAACACGCCGGTAACCGGGCTGACCCAACAGGCGGACGACAGCTGGACTGTGCACACCGAACAGGGCGACATCGACTGCGATATTATCGTCAATGCCTGCGGATACCGCGTCAACGAGGTTGGCGCGATGATGGGTGTGCACCATCCGGTCACGTCGATGGAGCACCAATATTTTCTCACCGAGTCGATTGCCGCAATCGCCGAGGCCGGTCACCGGATGCCGCTGCTGCGTTGTCCGATATCGGATTTTTACTGCCGCCAGGAAAAGAACGGCCTGTTGCTCGGGTTCTACGAACAGGACTGCAGGACCTGGGGCATGGACGGCATCGACCCGAATTTCGTCAATGCACTTTGCCCGGACGATCTGGATCGAGTGTCGGATGTTCTGGAGGGCGCCTTTGAACGCATGCCGGCTCTGATGGAGGCCGGGATCCATACGATCGTCAACGGCCCGATTACCTACACGATCGACGGAGCGCCTCTGGTCGGACCCATTCCCGGCAAGCGCAATGCCTTTTGCATCGTCGGTTTGCGTGCCGGGCTGGGTGAGGGCGGTGGCCACGGCTGGCTGCTGGCGCAGCAGATTGTCCATGGCGAAGCCTGTTTTGACAGGTGGTGCCTCGGCGCCGCTTTACCGGTCACGCCAACGTTGAACTGACCGCGCTGAAAGCGATTGAGGACTATCAGAACGAATTCCGCTTTCATTTCCCCAATGAGCACCGCCCGGCCGGCCGGCCCGTCAAAACGACGCCGCTGACACCGGTTCTTGCGTCGGAAGGTGCGGAATTCACCGTCGTCAATGGCTGGGAACGGGTCGAATACATCAAACCTTCCCCGGATTTTCGCTGCACCCATACGTTCAGGTTTGACGAGGCCTTCGATCTGGTTGCCGTTGAGATTGCCAATATTCGCGACAATGTCGGGCTGACCGAGGTGTGTGGCTTCAACCGTTTCGAGATGACGGGCACAGGCGTGCACAACTTCCTCGACCGCATGATGTGTGGTCGCGTGCCGCGCAGACAGGGTAGGGTTGGTCTCGGTTACCTGCTCAATCATCACGGCATGATGAAGAGCGAGGCGACCATTGCAAATCTGCCGGATGGGCGGGTCTGGTACGGCTCAGCCGCCGCTTCCGAGTATCATGACATGGACTGGCTGCGGCAGCATATCCGGCCGGGAGAGGATGTGCATATCCGCTCTCTTACGAACGACCACACGATCCTTGTGCTTGCCGGTCCGAGATCCCGCGACGTCATGCGGGAGGTGAGCCGCGCCGATTGGTCGAAGGAGGCATTTCCCTGGCTGTCAGTGAGCAGCTGTTTTATCGGCATTGCGCCGGCGGTGGTCATGTCGGTGAGTTTTTCCGGCGAACTGGCCTATGAAATCCATGTGCCGAACAGCCAGTTATATGCCGCCTATCTGGCACTCGCAAAAGCTGGCGAGAGCCATGGCATGAAGCTGTTTGGAGCACGCGCAGTCGATTCAATGCGGCTGGAAAAGGGTTATCTGCACTGGAAGGCGGACATCCTGACCGAATTCGACCCGTTCGAGACCGGCCTTGAGCGTTTTGTGAAGATGGACAAGGACGATTTCATCGGAAAATCATTCCTTGCGGCACGAACGGCAAAGGCAATAACCAAAAAGTTGGTGACGCTTGAAGTGGTTTGCACCCACGCACCGGCGCATGGCGGCGCTTCGGTGATGCAAGAGGGCAACGTCGCTGGCACGGTCACCTCGGGCGACTGGGGACATCGCGTGGGCAAAAACCTCGCCTATGCTTTTGTAAAGCCGCATCTTGCCGGGCCGGGCACCAGCATGAAAGTCGATGTGCTTGGCGATCTTGTCTCGGCACAGGTTATTGAAATGAGCCCCTATGATCCGGCCCATGAACGTATGCGGGCCTAAATATTATGGTCCGTCCAAGCCAGAGGCAACGTAAATCCGTATCCGGAGGAGTTCGAATGTATCGGTCACAATTTCCACGTCTGGATCACCTGCGATGATAGAGTCGGAGGCAGCAAGGCCGGTGCGCTGCGTTACTTTGCGGCCTTGGTCCGGGCGAAATGTGCAGCCGGGTGGCGGAGCAAAGCGGGGGCACGGACTATGACGTCACGAGTTTTCCGCGGCAGTTTCACACAGCAGGAGCCGATCCCCGAAGAGGCGATCGAGGCTGCGGTGGCTGTGATGCGCAGCGGGCGGCTCCACCGCTACAACCTGGCCAACGACGAGCGCGGCGAAACGGCTCTTCTGGAGCGGGAATTCGCCGACTGGCAGGGCAGTACCTATTGCCTTGCGTTGGCCTCCGGCGGCCAGTCAATCCAGATCGGGTTGCGCGCGGCGGAGGTCGGAACGGGCGACAGAGTCCTGACCAATGCCTTCACCCTGGCGCCTGTGCCCGGCGCAATCGCTGCGGTCGGCGGTTTGCCAGTGCTGGTCGAGATCGACGAAAACCTGCGCCTGGATCTGGATGATCTTGACCGTAAGGCCGCGGAGAGCGGGGCGAAAACCCTGCTGCTTTCACATATGCGCGGGCATCTGTGCGACATGGATGGTCTGATGGCAGTTGCGGCACGGAGAGGATTCAGGGTCATCGAGGATTGCGCCCATACGATGGGGGCACGCTGGAACAGAACGAAATCCGGCAATTTCGGCATGGCGGCCTGTTTTTCCACCCAGACCTACAAACACATGAATTCGGGTGAGGGCGGCTTTTTGACCTCGCACGATCCCGACTTCATGGCCCGTGCTACCATCCTTTCGGGGAGCTACATGTTTTACGACCGCCACGGAGCCGGTCCCGATGAAAGGCACTTCGAGGCGACGCGTTATCAGATGCCCAACCATTCTGCCCGCATGGACGCGCTCCGCGCTGCGATCCTGAGGCCGCAGCTACCCCGGCTTGAAGAGAACATCGCCCGCTGGAATGCGCTCTACAACACCGTCGCAGCCGAACTGGTAAAGTGCTCCGCAATTGCCGTTCCAATGCGCCCGCAGAATGAAGACATGGTCGGTTCATCAATCCAGTTTCGGGTCCCTGCGCTTGATGCTGCGGGCTGCCAAGCACTGACGCGCCGGTGCGGCGAACACGGGGTACAACTCAAATGGTTCGGCAATAACGAGCCCAGCGGATTCACATCCGGTCACGGTTCATGGCAATATTTTGATTCGCAGAGCTTGCCGTGCACAGACAGAATTCTCTCGACGCTGTTCGACATGCGGTTGCCACTCACGTTCTCTCCACAGGATTGCAAGCTAATCGCCGACATCATATTGGAGAACGTCGGAACGGTCCGGCCATGAGCGTCCAGCGTCGTACCGGCATATTGCCGCTTACGGCCTGAGAGGGGTATTGTCAGACGGATGTGAACCAGGCTGTGAACGGACAGTGAGGCTGTCCCTTATGTCGCGCCGAGCCTGCGCCACTGGGCAAGAGCGGCGGCGCGGTTAAGTTTGAAGTTTTCACGTGAATAGAGGTGGCGCTCCAGGTTGAACAGGTTGTATAGGGAACTATGAATGGCGGCGAATTTCTGCAAACTTC
>JAAEOH010000100.1 GCA_024244645.1 Hyphomicrobiales bacterium | reverse complement strand
GCCTCCTTCTGTTCGCTTTCTATGTCTCTCTCCTTTGGTAACATATTCCTCCTACGGTCCTCTGATTCTTTCTTCTCTTCTGCAAGCTGCCTACATTGAGGAAGGTGTGGTATGGGCGGGCGCAGGTATGTGCCTCATAGTCAGGCACATCTCACCTGTAAATACGAGTCCGTGTTGATGGAGTGTGTTGTGTGAGTTCCACCATCTTTGGGCTCAGCCACATCCAAATTTTTCATCTTTCTTGTACCGCATCCTCTACACAGGTCTGCAGCTCAACTCTCAGAGCTGAAATCCGTTGTCCTGCGTGTATTCTCATGGAACGAGTAATTTTCTTCCCATCCAAACACCCCTGAGAAGGAAAGAGGGGGGGTTACTGCCAAAGCGGTGTACAGTGAAAGCCGGATGGGGGGATGTATATTGGCATCAAGAAATGAGAAATAAAAAAAAAGACTCTTTAAGCTTCCCACAGAGGGGCTGTACCAGCTGAGGCAGCAAAAATGCAACGTAGTCCGAGAAATTAGCCCACTCAGACTGGCAGGGGTTGCCAGTCATGTAGAGCTCTTTCAGATTGGGTAGCCCTTTTAGGTGTTGTACGCTTTCTTCTAGTCAATCAAAGTCAATGAAGTTCAGCGTAAGGTCGAGCTTGGTCAAACTTTCGCATGCTTGAAGCCCCTGTATGC
>JAAEOH010000099.1 GCA_024244645.1 Hyphomicrobiales bacterium | reverse complement strand
CGCACCCAGTTGTATTCGTAATGCGGTTATGAAAGCAGATAGATTTCGGAAGGTAAAATGAAAAAACCGGCTTTTCCATATCGTTCTTGATATGAAAAATGGATCCAATCCTTACGTCACTGCGCCCTTGACCATGAACCGATCCTGTTTCCATTCTTCCGTCTGCAGGACCCGCAGCAGCTGATCGACTGCATCATAGACATCGACGAAGCGCACATAGAGCGGCGCAAATCCGAAGCGCAGAATGTCGGGTGCGCGAAAATCGCCGATGACATCCCGCGCGATCAATGCCTGCATGATCGGATAGGCGTTTTCATGGGCGAAGCAGACCTGACTGCCGCGCTTTGATGCATCGCGCGGACTTGCCAGTGACAATCCGTGTCCGGCGCAGCGTTCTTCCACCAGCGAAATGAACAATTCGCACAGCTTCACGGACTTTTCGCGCAGCGCACCCAGTGAGACATCCTTCCAGATATCCAGCGCCGCATCCAGCGCCACCATGGAAAGGATCGGCGGCGTTCCGGTCAAAAAGCGATGAATTGTCGGCGCGGCATCAAAAGTAGGCTCCATCGCAAATGGAGCGGTGTGCCCAAACCAGCCGGACAGCGGCTGTGAAACCTCGTCCTGAAGGCGCGGCGCCACATAAACGAATGCCGGCGCACCCGGCCCGCCATTGAGGTATTTGTAGCCGCATCCGATGGCAAAATCGACATCGGCTGCTGCAAGATCGACGGGCAGCGCGCCGGCCGAATGGGCAAGATCCCAGATCATCACTGCGCCGGCATCATGCACACGCTTCGTCACCTGCGCCATGTCATGCAATTCACCGCTACGGTAATTCACCTGGGTAAGCATGACGGCTGCCACACCGTCATCGACCGCGCCTTCCAGTTCATCGGTCGAATCGATCAATCGCAGTTCGTGCCCCCTGTCGGCAAACGCCGCCAGGCCCTCTGCGATGTAAAGGTCGGTCGGAAAATTGCTGCGTTCGGAGACGATGACATTTCGGTCGGGGCGCATGGAAAGCGCCGCCGCCAGCACTTTGAACAGATTGACCGACGTTGAATCCGTGACCGCGACATCGTTTTCGCCGGCTCCAACCAAGGCCGCGATCTTCGCGCCGACGGTTTGCGGCAGCCTGTACCATCCCGCACTGTTCCAGGAGGCAATGAGGTCCTGGCCCCATTCGCGTTCAAGGCATTTGCCGACACGCTCCGTCACGCATTTCTGCATGGGTCCAAGCGAATTGCCGTCAAGATAATTCAGACCGTCCCGCAGAACAAAGGCGTCGCGTAGGCCTTTGAGCCCGTCCTGTTCGTCAAGTTTCAGAGCATCGTTTCGATCGGTTGCCATCGTATTCTCCGTTCGGTCGCCGGTAGATATTTTATGTTTAAAGTAATTTATACCCCAATAGCAAACATCAATATGCCGAAACGAAAATATTCCGCTACGCAACATTGACGCGGCACCCTGCATCTGTTCTTTCATCGCAATGAAACGATCGAAAATAAACCGATGACGCAACCCGCAGAAATCACGCCTCGCCGTGTCAGCATTTTTGGTTCCACCGGATCGATAGGGCGCAACACACTCAATGTCATCTCGCACTTGGGAGGACGCGAAGCCTTTCAGGTTCTGGCCGTCACGGGCAAGGGCAACACGGATCTGCTGGCCCGCCAGGCTATGGAATGCGGCGCGCAGATTGCCGTCACGGCTGACGAGACCCGTTACGGCGATCTGAAACAGGCGCTTTCAGGCAGCGGCATTGAAGTTGCCGCCGGGAAGGCAGCCCTGATCGAGGCCGCGGAGCGCGACACGGACTGGTTCATGGCCGGCATTGTCGGCATGGCCGGGCTTGCCCCGACCCTGGCGGCGGCGAGATGCGGCGCCGACATCGCCCTGGCCAACAAGGAATGCCTGGTGTCGGCCGGTGAGCTGTTTCATCGCGAGATCGCCCACGGTGGCGGGCGTTTGTTGCCGGTGGACAGCGAGCACAATGCCATTCATCAGATTTTCGACAGAAGTCAGCCGCACAGCATCGAACGTATCATTTTGACGGCATCCGGAGGGCCGTTTCGGTCGCTGGACCTTGCGGAAATGGCAGCGGTTTCACCGGATATGGCCGCAGCCCATCCCAACTGGTCGATGGGCATCAAGATCTCCATCGACAGCGCCTCCATGTTCAACAAGGCGCTGGAAATGATCGAAGCGATGCATCTTTTCGACATGCGGCCGGACCAGATCGAGGTCATCATCCACCCGCAATCCGTGGTCCATTCGATGGTCGGCTATAGCGACGGATCCGTGCTGGCGCAGCTCGGTACCCCGGACATGCGCACCGCCATTGGTTACAGTCTGGCATTTCCCGATCGGCCATCGCTGCCGGTCGAGCGGCTCGACTTCGCGCGCCTCGCACAGCTCGATTTCGAAACCCCTGACGAGGACCGTTTTCCCTCGCTCGGGCTTGCCCGCCGGGCCATGGAAGCGGGCGGGCTGTCGGGCGCCATTTTGAACGGCGCGAAGGAAGTTGCACTCGAAGCCTTCATCGAAAGACACATCGGCTTCCTGGAGATGGCCGACATAGTCGCCAGCGTCATGGACAGGCTTGGCACCGGTGGCGCGGCAGTTTCCATTGAAGCGGTTTACGAGGCCGACAATGCCGCCCGCCTGCTTGCGCGAGAGCTTGTCGCAGCCAGATCGGCAAAATCGCTGGTCAACTGAATTTCAGTTAATTTCTATCCCATTTATTAACGTCTGTTCATATTGCATTCATCGCGCATCGCATAAGGATTCCGTGTTCTGAAGACGCACCGAACTGTTGGGGCGTATCGGGACTGCGTAATTCACGTCGCCGGAAAATGGCCGCAAGGTGGTGCAAGGCTCCAAAAAATATATAATCTGCACAGAACTTTCCCGCGGTGGGAAAGGTATCGGAGGCTTTGACATGAAAAAAATTATAGCGCTTCTAGTCGTTGGCGCGGCCATTGCCGGCTGCACACCGACCCAGCAGGGTGCAACCATCGGCGCGGCATCGGGCGCAGCAATCGGCGGTATTGCCACCGGTACAACCAAGGGCGCACTGGTCGGAGCTGCCATCGGCGGTGTCGCAGGCGCCTTGCTCGGCCGGGTGTCCGAGAACTCGGACAATTGCTACTACCGCGACCGCTACGGACGCCGTTACACGGCAAGATGTCCTGCCGGCTACTGAGATCCGGCCACGCGCTAAACCAATTTGAGCCGGCTCTTCGGTCGGCTCAAGAAGCGCTCTCCAGTCATTCTGGCTACGTGATCTGTCTCCGGGCTCGGCCCGGCGGCAACGCTTTCTAGAGAAAAATCTCGGTTCCCAGTTTCCTTTCAACCGCGACCAGTCCCCGGTTGAGTGCCTCGAAATTCTGCTCACCCAGCGTATCCTTCAGTCTCATCTCTAATTCATAGGCAAGCTCCGCCAGCCTTTTGTAGTTGCGCGCGCCTTCCAGGGTGAGCACCAGATGCTCCACTCGCCGATCATTTTCATCCGTCGTGCGTTTCAGCCAATTGCGTTCTTCCAACGACTGGACGGCTCGACTGACCTTTGTTTTGTGCATCGATGAGTGGGCGCCAATGGCGGTCGCCGTCAAAGTGCCATACTGTCCAAGCGTCGCCAGCGTTCGCCACTCCGGGCGTGTCAGGCCGTCATGGTCCTTGTAGATGACGGCGAACCGGCGGCTGACCAGTTCGGCAGCCCGGTTGAGCTTGTATGGAATGAAAGCTTCAAGCGCCAGGGCGATCTCGTCATTCTGGTTCACGAGCGTCTCCATTTGATAGTTACAAATTCAATTGTTACATGTGAAACAAAATTAAAAAAGTGTACATGAGGGATAAGATGTCTGATGCCTACATGCCTGGCTTCGGCAATGATTTCGAGACGGAATCGCTGCCGAATGCACTGCCACATGGGCAGAACAGTCCGCAAAAATGCAATTACGGGCTTTATGCCGAGCAACTCTCCGGCTCCCCCTTCACCGCCCCGCGCGGCACCAATGAAAGATCCTGGCTCTACCGGATCAGGCCGAGCGTGCGCTATACGTCGCGCTTTTCGACCCATGAGCACGAGCACTGGAAAACCGGCCCGCACATCTGTGACGACGTCATGCCGATCGGCCAGTTGCGCTGGGATCCGGTTCCCATGCCCAAAGAAAAGATCACTTTCATCGAAGGCGTGCGGACCATGACCACAGCCGGCGACGTCCACACCCAGGTGGGCATGGCAAGCCATGCCTATGTGTGCAACACGCCGATGGTCGACGACTACTTCTTCAACTCGGATGCAGAGCTGCTGGTCGTTCCCCAGATCGGCACGCTGGAAGTCTTTACCGAAATGGGCAGGATGACAATCGAACCAAACGAGATCTGCATTATCCCGCGTGGCTTGATCTTCCAGCCAAGTCCCGTGGACGGCGAGGCACGCGGGTATATCTGCGAAAACTACGGCGCAAAGTTCACCCCGCCCGACCGCGGCCCCATCGGCGCCAACTGCCTTGCCAATCCGCGCGATTTCAAGACACCGGTCGCTGCATGGGAAGACAAGGAAACCGCCTGTCGGGTCCACGTCAAATGGTGCGGCAATTTTTATGTGACCGAGATCGGCCATTCGCCGCTCGACGTCGTTGCCTGGCACGGCAACTACGCGCCCTACAAATACGACCTGAGGACCTTTTCGCCGGTCGGCGCAATCCTGTTCGATCATCCCGATCCGTCGATCTTCACGGTGCTCACGGCACCCAGCGGCGAAGAGGGCACGGCCAATATCGATTTCGTCATCTTTCCGCCGCGCTGGATGGTGGCCGAACACACGTTCCGTCCGCCCTGGTATCACCGCAACATCATGTCGGAATTCATGGGTCTGGTTCACGGCCAGTACGACGCCAAGGAAGAGGGATTTGTTCCCGGCGGCATGAGCCTTCACAACATGATGCTGCCGCATGGCCCCGACACAATGGGCTTTGAAAAGGCATCCACCGGCAATCTCGGACCGACGAAGCTCGAAGACACCATGGCCTTCATGTTCGAAACGCGGTTTCCGCAGCACGTCACCGCCTATGCCGTGGGTCTTGAAACGCTTCAGGACGACTATATCGACTGCTGGAAGGGGCTGAAAAAACGCTTCGACGGCACAATTCAGGGAAACTGGGACTGATATGAAACTCGCCACACTCAAAGACGGCACGCGCGACGGAAAACTAGCGGTCGTGTCGAGGGATTTGACCGTTTGCACGGTCGTCAACCACATCGCCCCGACCCTGCAGGCAGCACTCGACGACTGGGCAAGCACAGCGCCGCGGCTGGAACGGGCCGCTGAAACACTGGAATCCGGCTCTCAGCCGACCGAACGCTTCCATGAGCACGACGCCGAATCTCCATTGCCGCGCGCTTATCAGTGGGCCGACGGCTCGGCCTATGTCAATCACGTTGAACTGGTGCGCAAGGCGCGCAATGCCGAAATGCCGGAGAGCTTCTGGACCGATCCGCTGATGTATCAGGGCGGCTCCGACGCGTTCCTGGGTCCGCGAGATCCGATCGTATTGGAAGACGAGGCATGGGGCATCGACATGGAAGGCGAGATCGCCGTCATCGTCGACGACGTGCCGATGGGCGCGAGCATCGAACAGGCCCGCGACGCCATCCGCCTTGTCATGCTGGTCAATGACGTTTCCCTGCGCGGCCTCATCCCGGCCGAACTCGGCAAGGGCTTCGGATTTTTCCAGTCGAAACCGTCCTCGGCATTTTCGCCGGTGGCGGTCACCCCCGACGAGCTGGGGGATGCATGGGACGGCGGCAAGGTCACCCTGCCATTGATGGTCGACTATAACGGTGAGCCTTTTGGCCGCGCCAATGCCGCGACCGACATGACCTTCGATTTCCCGCAGCTCATCGCCCATGCGGCCAAATGCCGGCCGCTTTCGGCCGGCGCCATCATCGGCTCGGGCACAGTCTCCAACAAGATGGAAGACGGCAGCCCGGGCAAACCGGTCGCCGAAGGCGGTGTAGGATACTCCTGTATCGCCGAGATCCGCATGATCGAAACCATCAACGACGGCAAGCCGTCGACCGGTTTCATGAAATTCGGCGACACCGTTCGCATCGAGATGAAGGACACCGAGGGCCGCTCCATTTTTGGCGCCATCGAGCAGACCGTTCAGCCGTACAAGAAGGAAGCCTGACAAATGGCAAAAGAATTTGCGTCCCGCGGGGACATGACCGAAAAACCCATCACCTTTTCCGAAATCGGACGCGATCTGTGGGCGTTTACTGCTGAAGGTGATCCCAATACCGGCGTGATCATCGGCGATGACAGCGTTATGATCATCGACGCGCAGGCGACACCGCGCCTTGCCGCAAAGGTGGTCGAGAAAATCCGTTCCGTCACCGACAAGCCGATCAAATATGTAGTTCTGTCGCACTATCACGCCGTCCGCGTTCTGGGTGCATCCGCCTATAATGCCGAACAGATCATCGGCTCTGAAAAGTGCCGCGCCATGGTGGCCGAACGGGGCCAAGAAGACTGGGATTCCGAGTTCGAGCGTTTTCCGCGCCTGTTTCAGGGCCACGAAAGCATACCGGGCCTCACCTGGCCGACCATGACCTTTACCCATAAGATGACGGTCTATCTCGGCAAACGCCGGGTCGATCTGATGCATCTCGGACGTGCCCACACCGCCGGCGACATTGTTGCCTGGGTGCCGGATGAAGGCGTTATGTTCACCGGCGACATCGTTGAATACCACTCGGCCTGTTATTGCGGCGACGGTCATTTCGGCGACTGGGGCGGCACGCTCGACGCAATCCGCGCCTTCAATCCGCAGGCTATTGCGCCCGGCCGCGGCGATGCGCTGGTCGGCGATGAAATGGTCGATGCAGCGATTGAAAGCACCCGCGACTTTGTCGCCAGCACCTACCGTCCGGCGGCGGCGATCGCCGCCCGCGGCGGCTCGCTGAAAGAGGCCTGGGATGCGGTGCGCGCCGAATGCGATCCGAAATTCTCCGACTATGCGATCTACGAACACTGCCTGCCGTTCAACGTCGCCCGCGCCTATGACGAGGCGCTCGGCATGGACACGCCGCGCATCTGGACCGCCGAGCGGGACAAGGAAATGTGGGGAGCCCTGCAGGGCTGATCGCTGAATGTTGGTACCGGGAGGTCACTTTGAGTAAGATTTTTGAAACGCCGCTTTATCCCTACCACCGGTCGCCGGATCAGGATGCACCATCGCCGGTGCGCCACCCGGTCGTCGTTATCGGTGCCGGACCGATCGGACTGTCCGCGGCCATTGACCTTGCGCAGTACGATGTGCCGGTTGTCGTCGTCGATGACAATGACAAGGTCAGCTGGGGCTCGCGCGCCATCTGCTACGCCAAGCGGCCGCTGGAAATCCTCGACCGGCTGGGCTGCGGCGACGAATTTGTCGATAAGGGCGTTGTCTGGAATCTCGGCAAGGTGTTTTTCGACGACCGCAGGATCTATGAATTCGACCTGCTGCCCGAAGAGGGCCACAAGCGGCCGGCTTTCATCAATCTGCAGCAGTATCATTTCGAGGAGTACCTCGTTCATCGTGTTCTTGCGCTGCAGGAAGCGGGCAAGCAGATCGAGATCCGCGGCAAAAACCGGGTAGCCGGTATCGATCATCAAAAGGACTCGGTTCTCGTCACCATCGACACGCCGGAAGGTTCCTACAGACTGGAATGCGACTGGCTGATCGCCTGTGACGGCGCCACTTCGCCGGCGCGAAAGATGCTCAACCTCGACTTTATCGGCCGCGTATTCGAAGACAATTTCCTCATCGCCGACGTCATCATGGAGGCCAATTTCCCGACCGAGCGCTGGTTCTGGTTCGATCCGCCGTTCAACCGCAACCAGTCGGCGCTTTTGCACAAACAGCCGGACCACGTCTGGCGCATCGACCTGCAGCTCGGCTGGGACATCGACAAGGAAGAGGAAAAAAAACACGAGAACGTCATCCCGCGGCTGAAAGCAATGCTTGGCGAGGACGCGAAATTCGAGCTTGAATGGGTGTCCATCTACACTTTCCAGTGCCGGCGCATGGAAAAATTCCGCCACGGCCGGGTTCTGTTTGCGGGTGATGCCGCCCACCAGGTCTCACCCTTTGGTGCCCGCGGTGCAAATTCCGGCATGCAGGACACCGACAATCTCATCTGGAAGCTGAAGCTCGTCATGGACGGTCTCGCACCGGAAAGCCTGCTCGACAGCTATGACTATGAGCGCGTCCTCGGCGCCGAAGAGAACATCAAGAACTCTTCGCGCTCGACCGATTTCATCACGCCCAAATCGGAAATCAGCCGTACCTTCCGCAACGCTGTGCTGGATCTCGCCGAACATCACGAATTTTCCCGTCCGCTGGTCAATTCCGGCCGGCTCTCGGTGCCGAGCATCTATGACGGTTCCGTATTGAACGGCGACGACCATCCCGACCTGCCGCCACGCACCCGGCCGGGTTCCCCGGTTGTCGATGCACCGGTTGGCGAGACCTGGCTGACGGATCTCATCGCCAACCGCTTTCAGCTTCTCGCCATCAACACGGAGGTGCCGGAATGCCTGAATATGGACGGCATCGAGGTAACGGGATTTGGTGTCAGATCGTCCGACGATCCCGATCACCATCTTGAAAAACGCTATCTCGGCGGAGCCAAGCAGGCCGTTTACCTTTTCCGGCCCGATCAGCATGTCGCCGCGCGATGGACCGGCTATGACGAAGCCCTCGTGCGCAGCGCCGTGAACCGCGCCACCGGCCGGAACTAGAGAGTATCCACATGACCCATCTCAACACGCACACGAACATCAGCAACCCGGACGATTTCTACGCCGATCTGCTTGCCGCCCACGAAGGCCTGAGCAAAGCCGAAAGCGACGCCTTCAATGCCCGCCTGATCCTGCTTCTGGCCAACCATATCGGCGAGCGTAATATTCTCGCTGAAGCGTTGCAGGCCGCAAAGGCGGAACCCGCGAGCACTGCCTGAAAAAAGAATCGATTGGCGTCAAGATTAAGCTAGATAGTTACATTTGTAACTAATATAGTGTTTATATTCAACCATTGGGGACGCGAATTATGAAGATCGAGAAGATCCACCACGTCGCCTATCGCTGCAGGGACGCGAAGGAAACCGTGGAGTGGTACACCAAGATGCTCAACATGGATTTTGTGCTGGCGATTGCCGAAGACAATGTTCCCTCGACCCATGAGCCCGATCCCTACATGCATCTGTTCCTCGATGCCGGAAACGGCAATATCCTGGCCTTTTTCGAACTGCCGACAAAGCCCGAAATGGGCCGCGATCCCAACACACCGGTCTGGGTCCAGCACATCGCCTTCAAGGTCAAGGACCGCGACGAACTGTTGGAATACAGGGACCATCTGGAGAAAAACGGCATCGAAGTGCTCGGTGTGACGGATCATTCGATCTTTCACTCCATCTATTTCTTCGATCCGAACGGCCACCGCATCGAGCTCGCCTGCCCCGATCCCGAGGAAGAGGCAATGATCAAGCGCCTTGACGCAGTTAAATGGGATATGCTGGAAGAGTGGTCGAAGACCAAGAAAGCGCCCAAACATGCCGAATGGCTGCATGAAAAAGAACTGAGCAACATTTAGGCCGAAACACGGCCGCCGATCGGGCGTTCTGCTGGCGGTCGCCCGGGCAATGGAGATCAAATGGCAAAACCGGTTCTTTATGACTATTGGCGCTCATCGGCGAGTTACCGGGTGCGCATTGCATTGAACCTGCTCGGCATCGACTATGAAGCCGTCGCCGTTGATCTCCTGAAAAAGCAGCATCTGGACGAGACCCATCGCGCCCGCAATCCCCAAGGGCTGGTGCCGGCGCTCGAAATTGACGGCGAAATGCTCAATCAATCGCTGGCAATTGTTGAATATCTGGATGAAACCCGTTCGGCGGGTTTTCTTCCAGGCAGCGCGATTGATCGAGCCCGCGTGCGAACGCTTTCATACATCATCGCCATGGAGATCCATCCGGTCTGCAACCTCTCGGTTGTCGCCGACGTGATGGCCCGCACCGGTGGCGGTGACCAGGTCCGCTCCGACTGGATGCAGACCTATATCCGCAAAGGACTTGTCGCATTCGAGCAAAAACTCGGCGATGGCAGGAGCGCAACCTTCTGCCACGGCGACGCGCCGACCATGGCCGATATCTGCCTCGTCCCGCAGATCTACAACGCCAATCGCTGGGGCGCCGAATTGTCGGACCTTAAGCGCATCAACGCCATCGTTGAAAACTGCGCGGCGCTGGACGCTTTCGCCGCCGCCCATCCTGACCGCATCGGCCCGCCCGGCTAGGCTGCCTTTGTGGAGGCAGGCCACTTGGGGTAAACCGGGGCAACGACTGCAGAGCGGACAAAGGAGACCTACCTCGATTGCTGTGCAATGTCCGTTGTCGGGTTAGTGATCTTCGTCGTATTTGGCGGACAGTTATAAAAGATCCGGTTGACTGCCTTTCGAAATCAACTGGGCTGACGTTGCCAAGGTTAAAGGCCAACACTTGTCAGCGCTCACCCCCTCGACGGAATGTTGACCGCTGCCTCGCTGGCTGGTCTTGAGCTGCAAATTTCCGACCATCGAATGACGTATTGAAAATTATCCATGCCTACTTGTTCACCGGCTTCATAAAATCCCACAACTGCGCGTATCCAAGGCCATGTGGCGAGGTCGGCGATAGTGTAGTTATCGCCCATGATGAAAGCATAGCCATTCAAGCGTTGATTCAAAACACCGAGCTTTGCCGTCCTCATCTGCTGGCGGCACTGGCTGGGCACCCTCGACAAGCGCGGCTATTCCGAGACCACATTTATTCTGCAGTTTCCGATCTGGTGGGCCTATGCGGCGGGTCTGTTCGGCGCCATCGTCTTCGTCATCGTGGCGGCCTGGTGTTTCCGGCGCAGCGTTGTCGAATACCGCACCGGTTCGAATATCTCGGTCAGCGGGGAACTGTCGTGAGCAATCTGGAAATCGGCATCTGGTCCTTCCCCGTCCTTCTCATTCTCATTTTTCTGCGCATTCCAATCGGCCTGGCCATGCTCGCCGTCGGCGTTCTCGGCAGCTATATGATCAACGATTCCTTCCTGATAATATTCGGTCAGTTGAAGAACCAGACTTACGGCACCTTCTCCAGCTATTCGCTGTCCATTGTTCCGCTGTTTTTGCTGATGGGCAATTTTGCCCGCCTCGGCGGCATGTCGACGGCGCTGTTTTACGCCGCAAAGACCTGGCTTGGTCATCGCAAGGGTGGCGTCGCCATGGCCGCGGTCGGCGCCTGCGCGGGTTTCGGCTCGATCTGCGGCTCATCGCTGGCAACAGCCGCCACAATGGGCCAGGTCGCCCTGCCGGAACTCAAGCGCTACGGCTTTTCCGGCCCGCTCGCAACAGGTACGCTGGCGGCGGGCGGAATGCTCGGCATTCTCATTCCGCCCTCGGTCGTGCTTGTCATCTACGCAATCCTCACCGAGCAGAACATCGCCAAACTCTTCGTCGCCGCGGTCATTCCCGGCATTCTGGCGGCCGTCGGCTACATGCTTGCCATCTCGGTCTATGTGCGCCTTCGCCCCAACTCCGCCGGCACCCGCGAAAGGGTGCCCTATAATGAACGCTTCACTGCGCTGCTAGCCATCTGGCCGGTTCTGGTGGTCTTCCTGCTGGTTGTCGGAGGCATCTATCTCGGCATCTTCACGCCAACGGAAGCCGCCGCAGTCGGCGCGGCCGGCACCGGTATCATTGCCCTTTTCAATCGCGGACTGACCTTTGCGACACTCAAATCATCCATCCTGGACACGGCCAATTCGACCGGCATGATTTTCCTGATCATCCTTGGCGCCGCTTTCTACAATGGTTTCCTTGCCCTGTCGCAACTGCCGCAGGAGGCCGCCCTTTTTTGTCACCGAACAGGGATTGTCGCCATGGCTTGTGCTGACCATCATCCTGATCCTGTATCTGGCATTCGGTTGCGTCATGGATTCGCTATCCATGATCCTGCTCACCGTGCCGATCTTCTTCCCGATCGTCATCGGTCTCGATTTCGGCCTGCCGCAGGAGGAATTCGCCCTGTGGTTCGGCATCATGGTGCTGATTGTCGTCGAAGTCGGGTTGATCACCCCACCCGTGGGCATGAATCTCTTTGTCATCAATTCGATGGCCAAGGATATTCCGCTCTCGCAGACCTATCGCGGTGTCTTTCCGTTTGTCATGACCGATCTCATCCGCGTGGTCATTCTGGCGCTGTTTCCATTCATCACGCTGGGACTGGTGCGCTGGCTTTATTTGGGCGGGCTGTTCAGACGGATTCCCTTACCCAGCCGTCGGCAAAGACGACCCGCTCGCAGCCGATAAAGCGCCTGACCCGGTCGAGTTCCGCCTCCAGCCGCTGCAGCCGCCCCCGCCCGGGCCGCACCTTCGGCTCCAGCCACAGTGCGGATACATCCAGAATGCCTGCATCGCGCCGGCACTTCATGTCGATACGGCCGATCAGCCGGTCGCCCTCGAGCAGCGGGAAAACATAGTAGCCATATGTGCGCTTCGGCGCCGGTACGAACACCTCGATCCGGTAGTTGAAGCCGAACAGGCGCTCGGTGCGTTTGCGGTCGCGGATCGCCGGATCGAACGGGCTGAGCGCCCGGATACGGGCCGGTGCTTCGACCGCCGCTTCTGCCTGCTCACCGACGTCCGGGCGGGCAAGGACACGATGAACCTTGCCGTCAGCTGTTTCGATCTCCACCTCGATCAGCTCATTGCCGAGTTTTTCGGCACACCAGCTCTTGGCTTCCGCAGACGTAACACCGTCCCAGAATGACGCCATTTCTCCGGAGGTTGCAAAGCCCAGCCGATCGAGCGCGCCGGAACACGCCCAGTCAATTGTTGCCGCCTCGCCCGGCAGATGCGCCCGGTGCTCCTCGGCAATCACCCGCTCTGAAAGATCATAGACTTTCTGGAAGCCCTCCCGGCCACACACCGCCAACTGGCCCGTGCGCCACAAATATTCAAGCGCCGTCTTCGACGGATGCCAATCCCACCAGCCGCCATTGTTCTTTTTCTCACCCTCGCCCATATCGCGCGACATCGCCGGGCCGTGCTGCCGGATATGCGCGAGAATTTCGTCGAATTTTTCTTCAAATCCCTGGCGCCGCCATTCGCGCCAGCGTTGTTTCAGCCGCTCCTGACTGCGTGAAAACCGCATCTGCCAATAGGGGTAATAACAGGCCGGGATGATCGACGCGTCGTGCGTCCAGTGCTCGAACAGCGAGCGCTCCTTTTCCAGCAGCGCTTTGAGCTGTTTTGGCCGATAACACTGGCGCCGCGAGAACAGGATCATGTCGTGGGCCCGCGCCACAGTGTTGATGCTGTCCACCTGAACGAATCCCAGCCGCTCGATCAGCATCTGAAGGTCGGCTTTGCTCAACCTCCGGGATGGATCGTCCGCAAGCCCGTGCCGCTCGAGAAACAGTCGCCGTGCGGCCTGGTTCGAGAGACGCAGCGGCGAATTGGTGCTTACGGACGACATCGCGGCGCATACTCCTGCAACTTGAAACAAACCATGAACAATCTATAGAGCGAATCGCATGACAATAAAAGCTGCCCAAGGCGGCCGTGTCTGGTCAACTTCATGGCTTTGTTGATCGCAAATGACCAAATCCGCCGGTGGACATACTTTCCGCTCTGTGAAGAATGACATATTCGCCGCCGGGAAACCTAACCCGCTTCTCTCACAGCGCGACGCTTGACGGTTGAATGTGGACGTCGATTGGGCGTGCTGAGAGTTCAGGTGGACAAGAGCGAATTCATCGGTGGCCGCTATTGGCGGCGGTTTGAGTTTCAGCGATTTATCCTGTG